>CBINKF010000799.1:0-1507 GCA_966251115.1 uncultured Cellvibrio sp. | reverse complement strand
CATACGGCGCATCCACTTGTCGGACTTGATGCTCATAAAACTGCCCCCAGTAAAATCCAAAATGTGGCGCATTCTAGCGGCTTTCCCCGCGAAAGCCTACCCGAATACACCCGCTAACGCTCCAACAGGAAAAAGGGCATTGCCGCCGCCAGCTTGTCCTCAGCAGTTAATTCAGACGCCTCACCGAGTGCGCGCGCTTTAACGCCCAGCAACTGACGCTTCAGGCTTGCGATGCTACTAGCCTGCACTTCTATATGCTGCAAGGCAGCCTCGATAACCTCCATTTGCCCGCGACTTAACTCGGACAAGCCCAACAGCTCCAGTAATTGTGCAGCCTTTGCCAAGCCCACACCTGAATCCCGGCATAGACGCAAAAACACCAGCCGCTGCAGGTCGCTTTGCGAGAACTCACGGTAGGCATTTGCGCTGTTGCGCAGAGGTACAACCAAGCCCAAATCTTCGTAGTGACGCAGCGTCTTTACCGGCAGACCGCTCGCGGCCGCCGCCTCTGCAATATTCATGTTTGACCTCACCAGCAAAGATTACAGTAACAGAAACATTTAATTTATATCGACACACTGAATTCACCGAAACCTGCAGAAACACCCAGAAAAACTCCAAAAAAGCAAAATTAAGCGACAGTCGTGTGCACAAAACCCCAGGAAAGCACATAAAAATCTTACAAAACAGACAAAAGCTAACGTACATTTATTATAAAAATCAATAATTTATACGATATTATTGACATTTAAAATTAATAATTCACACTAACTGCATATCCTTAAGTGATGCAAATGGGCAATCTACGATGCAATATTTGGACATCAATCATCCAGAATGGCAGAAAATGTGGGACGATCTTGCCAGCTACAAAATAAATAATGGCGACCCGCTCTGCATTAATCAGGGCGCCTGCTGGGAATATATGGGCTCCACCCTGGACCATCATCATTTTCGTCACTCCGCTCACCCGCTCACCGCTAAAACCGAATACATCTATATAGAGCGCGCTGGCTCGGCTTTGCGCTGGGCTTAATCCATTTACACCTCCGCTTAATTCAAGCTGCTGCGAATGTCTCAGAAATGCCGACATTTTCGTTATAAAAATATGTTAATGTGCCGCTGCTTCGCAAATCCCATATTTGCGCAAACAACAATCTAAAATAACAACAGCACAGGCAGCCGATTTTGGCCGCTGAGGCACTATGAAACGTTTTGTCATTTTTGTCGGCGTTGGCGGCATGGCCACGCTGATTCAATTTGCCATACTGGCACTACTGGTGGAATCCGGGCTAAGCACAGCGGTGATTGCCTCAGGCACATCCTATGGGCTCTCGGCTATTTTTAATTATTTAGCCAACTACCACTTAACCTTTGCCAGCAAAATCAGCCACAAGCAAACCTTTCCAAAATTTGCCCTCACCGCATTTCTGGGGCTGGTTACCAGTACATCGCTGTTCGCCCTGTTTCTGCATTTACTTGGTCACTATCTACTGGCCCAATGCCT
>CBINKF010000798.1:0-1510 GCA_966251115.1 uncultured Cellvibrio sp. | reverse complement strand
GTATCTGGCCAGTGCATCGCGATCGAATTGGATATCCAGATAGCGACCACCACCCAAACGCTCGGCCGACGCCGAGCTAACGCCCGGGATTGTTTTAGCCAGGCGCTCGACATCCTGTGCAACTCTGTCAATATCAGTCAGGGACTGACCTGCAACCTTAATACCTATTGGGCTTTTAATCCCGGTGGCGAGCATGTCTATACGGTTGCGAATAGGTGGAATCCAGATGTTGGCGAGGCCGGGTATTTTCACTCGCGCATCCAGTTCGCTCATCAGTTTTTCCATGGTCATTCCCGGCCGCCACTGCGCGCGCGGCTTGAATTGAATGGTGGTTTCAAACATGTCCAGTGGCGCAGGGTCTGTGGCGCTGTTGCTGCGGCCGGCTTTACCAAAAACTCGCGCAACTTCAGGCACAGTTTTAATCAGCTTGTCAGTTTGTTGCAGTAATCGACTGGCTTGTTGAGGGCTTAAACCTGGTAAGGTGCTGGGCATATACAGTAAATCGCCCTCGTCCATTGCCGGTAGAAATTCGCTACCAAGTTGACTGAGCGGCCAAGCGCTAGTCAACAGCAGCACCAGAGAAAACAGCAATGTTTTTAGCGGGTGACGCAAAACACCGGCGAGCAACGGGCTATAAGTTCGAATCAACCAGCGATTGATGGGGTTATGTTGTTCGGCAGGAATCTTGCCACGAATCCAGTAACCCATGAGCACCGGAATCAGCGTGACAGACAAGCCGGCAGCGGCGGCCATCGCGTAGGTTTTAGTAAACGCCAGTGGACTGAACAGTCGCCCCTCTTGAGCCTCCAGCGTAAAAATAGGCACAAACGACAGGGTGACTATCAACAGTGAAAAAAACAGCGTGGGGCCAACCTCTACAGCAGCCTGGGTGACAACTTGCCAGCGGGATTCGTTCGTCAACTGCTGCCCAGGAAACTGACGCTGCCAGCGCTCCAAATGTTTGTGCGCATTTTCAATAATCACGATGGCCGCATCCACCATAGCCCCTATAGCGATGGCAATGCCGCCGAGGGACATGATGTTGGCGTTGATGCCTTGGTAGCGCATCAAAATAAAGGCGCAGAGTACGCCCAGGGGCAAAGCGATTATCGCCACCAGTGCGGAGCGCCAATGCCATAAAAAAATTACACACACCAGGGCGACTACCAAAAACTCCTCGAGCAGTTTATGCGACAGATTAGCCACAGCGCGATCGATAAGTTGACTGCGATCATAGGTAGTCACAATTTCAACACCCACAGGTAGACTTGCTTGCAGTTGCGCCAGCTTTTGTTTTACTGCGGCGATAGTGGCGCGCGCATTGCCGCCTGAGCGCATAACTACTATGCCGCCCGTCACCTCGCCCTCGCCATCCAATTCGGCAATACCGCGCCGCATTTCCGGGCCCAGTTGGATTCGCGCAACATCGCCCAGGGTAACGGGAATGTTATTGACCAATTTCAATGGAATAGATTTGAAATCATCCAGGCTGTGCAAGTAGCCTTGAGCG
>CBINKF010000797.1:0-1513 GCA_966251115.1 uncultured Cellvibrio sp. | reverse complement strand
GAAATGCTGCTGAGTGTGTTGGGAAAATAAAGTGAAGCAACAAATCCGCGCCGCCATAGTGGCTGCACTCAAACAAAATTTTTTGCCCGGCCTGGTGCTGCAGTGTTTCGCCCTGGCGATTTTGCTGGTGTATTTTTTTGTCCCCCAAACCCAGGCCACCTTCGCCTGGTTCAGTCAGCGCAAACAGGAGTACGGCTTTTTCTATTCGGGAATTTCAACTGCGCTCTTTGGCGGTTTGATTCCGGTCATTTACCTCTGGCTTTCCGGGCGATTGGCGAAAAACTCGCTGCTGACCGCAGCAATTTTTTATTGCGTTTTTTGGGCTTACAAAGGCATGGAGGTCGATGCTTTTTATCGCTTGCAAGCCAGCTGGTTTGGCACCGCCGGGGACTGGCACACAGTAGTGACCAAAATGCTTGTGGACCAGTTTGGCTACAGCACTTTTTGGTCGGCACCGAGCATCGCCGTTATCTACCTGTGGCGCGAGCTGGGCTACTCCTTTAGCGGCGCGCGCGCCGCACTCACGCGCGAATTTGTATTGGTAAAACTGCCTACCAATATCCTCTCCAACTGGCTGGTGTGGATTCCCGCCGTCTCTGTGGTTTACGCCATGCCAGTGGACTTGCAAATTCCGCTGTTTAACCTGGTGTTGTGTTTTTGGGTGCTAATGTTGGCGGTGTTGAATAAACAGGACTGATCACTGCAATTTGTAAAAATTTTCGTCAGATGTTTTTTTAATTGTGAAGCAGTAGACTGCGCACCAACGCCAGGCTGATGTAGTCGCCTGGCGTTTTTTATCTCTCCTACTTTTAAAAGGACGAATACGCATCATGATCACACTGCAAAAAGCTGCTATCAAGCTGGCAGGAATAGTGTCTGGTCTGGTTTTGGGTTTTGCCGCCCTTAACACTCAGGCAATTCCTTTTCAGGTTGATATCACCGTTGATAACTCCTACGCACTCTTTTACGGTACCGAAACCCAAGCCACTACCTTTGTAGGCAGTGACAACAACTGGCAAACCACCGAGAGCTATAACTTTGATTTGCCCAGCAACAACTACATCTATGTGGTAACCCAATCTGACCTGGCTGTTGCACAGGGCTTTTTGGCGCAGTTTACCAACCTGGATACCAACGAGCGCTTTTACAGCCAGGACAGCCAATGGCAAGTTACTGCCACTGGCCACTACGGCTACGCACCCTACGACGCTACCCTGGCCTCGTTCAACGAACTTAACAGCCAACTGGCGCTGGCCAATGGCGGCAGCAATCCATCCAACGGCTGGGTAAACACCACCGCGGGTGACAGCAATGGCGCTTCGCCCTGGGGTTTCCGTCCCAATATTGATTCGGACGCTCAGTGGGTGTGGTACAACAGCAACAACGCCAGTAACCCAACGCTGGGTGGCTTTAACCACGACGAATACTTGATTTTCCGAATTTCCGTGGCCGCCTCTGAAGTCAACGTACCTGAGTCTTCCTCTCTGGTGCTGATGCTGATTGGCCTGGCTGG
>CBINKF010000796.1:0-1517 GCA_966251115.1 uncultured Cellvibrio sp. | reverse complement strand
AGACTATGCCCTGGCTGACGCTTTGCCCCACGCCAAAGGGGTTGCCTATGGCGAGCACCACGTCGCCGACGCGAACCCTGTCTGAGTCGCCGAGTTTGATGCTCATAATCTTGTCGAGCTTGATGCGCAGCACGGCCAGGTCGTTTTCGGGGTCTGTGCCCACCAGTTCCGCTGACACGGCGCGCCCGTCATAGAGCAGCACCAGGATTTTGTCGGCGCCGTTAATCACATGATTGTTAGTCAGGATCAGCCCTGAACTGTCCACAATGACCCCTGAACCCAGGGTTTTTTCCATGCGCTCGCGCAACGGCAGGTTGGAGTTATCGTAAAGCTGGCGGTAAAAAGGATTGTTGCGAAAGTTTTGGTAGCGCTCCAATACACGCTTTTCGGTGTAAACATTGACTACCGCGGGAGCGGCGCGACTAACGGCATCGGCATAGGAGACCGGGCCATAGCCAAAACTGGATGAGCTGGCGTTGGTGGCTTGTGGGCCGGGTTCGGTACTGTGGCGCAATTTGGGGAATAGCAACAGGGCGAGGAGGGCAATGATGACGCCGGCAGTAATGGGCCAACCAAAATAATGCAGCAGGCGTCGCAAAGTCATGGGTAAGTTTCCGCGTGGTCTGGTTCTGGTGAATAAAAACCCCGCAGAGCGGGGTGTTGGAACGGATTTTTAGAGTGCTCAATCAATAGCGATTGGCCTTGCCGTCAAAGTCGTAGTCATCGGCAGATTCGGTCGGGTGCGACGAGCCCGGGTGATGATCGTCGTGCAATCCATAGTCTTCACTTAATGCGCCTTTGGCGCCTGGTGTTTTGGGAGCCCAGTCGCGCGGAGGCTCAATGCGCTGCTCGCTGAGGTAGGATTTACCGGTATTGGCTGCCCCTGAATTGGCTGAATCGATGATTTGGCGACTGATGGCGGGAGTGGCCAGGCGCAGGGCGCCGTTGGCCAGGTGTTCATGTACTTCGCGGTAGGCCTGGGTCAGGTTATTGACCAGGCCCGAGGTTTGGGCAAAGTGTTCGGCTACATCGCGCTGGTATGCCTGCAGGTCATTTTCAGCCTGATGCAGGCGCTGCTCTAAATCCTGGCTTAAAAAGCGGGTGCGCAAAATATACAGTGCTGCTGCACCCAGGGCGCCGCCGAAAAGCAAACAAAAAAAGCCGGTTACAACAAGAGTGCTGAATGAGTACACAAAAATCTCCTGCAAAGGGTGTGTCCGCGCAAAGTGTGTGTCTGAATAGGGCGTTATAAATTATGCCGCCACCACAGGGGTAATTATAAGGCCATTTTCTCATTAAAATGGGTAAATAATTTGGTTGTCGGCAGCGGCGCGAACTTTAGATAGGAAACTGACCTTTGAGTACAACAATCAATCTTCTGAGTGAAAAAGAATTGCCATTGGTAATTTCCGGCCCTTCGGGACAATTGGAGGCTTTCTGGCACAGGGCTGCAGCGGCGGCGGGAAATTCAGTGGCGATTATCTGTCATCCCCATCCGCTTCACGGCGGCACCATGG
>CBINKF010000795.1:0-1521 GCA_966251115.1 uncultured Cellvibrio sp. | reverse complement strand
CTGCCCGCCAACACCTGGGTCTACCCGGGCCACGACTACAAAGGCTGGACGGTGAGCACCATAGGCGAAGAAAAAGCCCACAACCCGCGCCTGCAGGTTAAAGATTTAAACGAATACGTGGCACTAATGAACAACCTCAAACTGCCCAACCCAAAGTTAATGGATATAGCGGTACCAGCAAACCGCGCTTGCGGGCAGAAGTAGTTACTTTTTCAAAACTCACAAAAAATTCGAACAGCACACCATCCCTTGCGAGTTTGTCGAGCATCGCAGGTTGGTAGGGCCAGTAGGCACCCGAGCAGCGCAGGAAAACCAAACTCACAGGGGACCCGGGGTGCCAAATTTTAGAATCATCTTGCTAAGGGAAACCTTATGAAACGCTTATACCCACTGGTTTTAATTGCAGCCCTCAGCGCCTGCTCCGACAAATCCACCGAATCCACAGCGGCACAAAAAACCCTGCCACCGCTGGAATCCATCACTCTTGCCCCGCAAAAAATCGCCCAGGAAGTTAAGTACGACGGCGTGATTGAAGCCATCAACCAAGCGACTGTGTCGGCGCAGACTTCCGGACGCGTTGTTGAGTTACCGGTGGATGTAGGCGATTACGTCAGCAAAGGCCAATTGATTGTGCGCTTTACCGACACTGAGCAAAAAGCGCGGGCGGCAGCGGCGCAGGCGCAATTTACCGAGGCCCAGGCCACCTATAAACGCCTGCAGGAAATGCTCGCCAAAAAGCTGATTGCCAAAGCCGATTTTGATAAGGCCGAAGCGGGTTTTAAATCGGCCCAGGCCAATTTGCGCGAAGCCCAACAAAATTTGGATTACACCGAAATTCACGCGCCCTACGCCGGGATTGTGGTGAGCCGCGCGGTAAAAGTGGGCGAAGTGGTTGCGCCTGGCACACCGCTAATGACCGGGCTGTCGCTGGAGCAATTGCGCGCTCAGGTGGATATCCCCCAGCAGCATATTGGCCCGGTGCGTCAATTTAAAACTGCCAGAATTTATTTAGACAACGGCCATGTTTTAGAAACTGGCGACCTGCGCATCCCGCCCAGCGCCGATGTGCAAACCCATTCCTTTAAAGTGCTGGTTAATTTGCCCGAGGGCGATCACTCGCTCTTCCCCGGCACCCTGGTAAAAATTGGCTTTGTGGTGGGCGAGAGCGAAAAACTCTTGGTGCCCGCCAGTGCTGTGGCCATGCGCGGCGAAGTGAGCGGCATCTATGTGCTGGGCGATAAAACGCTGGAATTCCGCTATGTCAATCTCGGCTCGCGCACCAGCGATAATTTGTACCCGGTACTGGCCGGCGCCAGCCGCGATGAAAAAATTGCCCTGGACCCAATCGCCGCCGCCCAGGCTTACAAAGCGCTGCACAGCGACAGCGGCGCTGGAGAATAAGCCATGAGCATAAAACCCAACCTGGGCATCTCCGGGCGCATCGCCAAAGCCTTTTTAACTACCGAAATTACGCCGCTGTTGGCGCTCACCGGTTTGCTGCTGGGCATTTTTGCGGTGCTG
>CBINKF010000794.1:0-1526 GCA_966251115.1 uncultured Cellvibrio sp. | reverse complement strand
AAATCGTTAGTGTCATCCGCGATAAAACCAGTCAGATCGCTGCTGCCACCGAGCAGCAGAGCGCCGCTACCCGTCAGATCGAAACAAATGTTGATCGTATATCCGTTGTTGCTTCCAGCAGCGCCAGGAGCGCTAGCGAGATTTCTGCCAGTACCAGCCAACTGGCCCTTATGTCGGCACGCATGGCGGAATTGGTAGGCCGCTTTAAGGTTTAATTGGAATAGTTTGGATGAAAGTTTTAGTCATATTTGAAAAGTGAGGGAAAGAAAGATGAGAAATGCTCGTTCACTGCTCTTTGTCTTGAGCTTGGCGCCAATGATGACCTGGGCCTGCGATAAGCCCAGCGCTGAGCCGGCAATACCCGATGGGGCCACCGCAGTGAGTGCCCAAATGGTTAAAGCGCAGAATGATGTTAAGGCCTATGTAAAATCGGTGCAGGATTATTTGGCGTGCGCGCGCTTAACACCAGGAAAGGAAAAGACCTCGCTGGATGACCTTAAAGCCCTTGCAGAGCGTTTTAATGAACAGGTACGTGCTTTTAAAGCGAAAAATAGCGGCTAAATATTAAACCTTATGTAATCAGCAATATAAAAAAGCACCTATAACAAAGTACGTATAACAATGCGTCTATAAAAAGCGCCTGTAAAAAAATTGCCGCAATAGGTTTTATCACCAAAAGAGCCTCATTTGAGGCTCTTTCTTTCAGCTTTAAAAAACTTAAACCGTTTTTCTGCGGCGCAGCAATCCTAAACCAGCCAGGCCAAGGCCGAGAAGTGCCAGTGAGCCAGGTTCTGGCACATTGGTTGGATCTTCCGGATTGGTGGCTGAGCGACCGAACAGCAGATCATCAAAACCCAAAATATCGTTGGTTGCGTTAAAGGTTACGCTGGAAATGAGTTGACCATAATCAACAAAACCTAAGAAAGCACCACCGCCATTGATAGCCGACGGCATATTCAATGTTTGGGTTACCGAAGCTCCATCAACATACACAATAGTTTGTTGAGGAACCAAATCTGTTTGCAGTCCGTTTACAAAAAAGCCAAATGCATCCACCGGGTCTACGAAGCTAAAGGTTACTGAACCACCGTAAACCTCCCAATAGTAAGAGCCGCCCGCCGTGGTGTTAAAACCACACAGGGAACCGCAAGAGCCGCTGCTCAAGTAACCGCCGGTAATACTGACATCGGCGGGAACAGCAGATTCGAAATCAACGACGTTGAGTGGACCGGTAACTGCCAAAAAGTCGGCTTTCGCCGCATTTGCATTTACCATTTGAGCGGTAGATGAAACGCCATCATCGCCGCCAATGTTGGTAATTGGAACAGCGCTAGCAACAGCACTTCCCCCAAGAAGCGCAAGCCCTAAAGCCAGTTTAAATTTGTTCATCAGATATTCTCCTTAAGAGTATTTTTGGGTTTGGTCATCCTTGTCATAGTTCCCCAGCCAACTGCCTGGCCAGGGCAAGTGGTATAAGCAAAAAGCTCACCATCCGCTACAGTCTCAGGCTTATCAAAGGGTTAGCT
>CBINKF010000793.1:0-1529 GCA_966251115.1 uncultured Cellvibrio sp. | reverse complement strand
CCGTACTGCAATTCGCTCATGAGCGCCAGGTCGCTCGAGCGTCCCGCGGAATCCAACTCCATGCGCGCCTGGACCAGCTGGCTTGTAATTTCGTGGGAGCCGTGCAGCGCGGCTTTTTCGGCGCGCCAGATTTCTTCCAGATCACCGTATTCGCGTTCAATTTTTTCGATATCCAAATCGATTTTGGCGAGGCGTTTTCTGCTCGCTTCATCTTCATCTTTTTTAACCGCTTCGCGCTCAATTTTTAATTGAATCAAGCGGCGCTCGAGGCGATCCATCTCCTCCGGCTTGGAGTCTATCTCCATGCGGATACGGCTGGCAGCTTCATCGATTAAATCAATTGCCTTATCGGGCAATTGACGATCGGTAATGTAGCGCTGTGACAATTTCGCTGCGGCGATAATTGCCGAGTCGGTAATATCGACACCATGGTGCACTTCATAGCGCTCTTTTAAGCCGCGCAAAATGGCGATGGTGTCCTCTTCGCTCGGCTCATCCACCAGCACTTTTTGAAAGCGACGTTCGAGTGCTGCATCCTTCTCTACATATTTGCGGTATTCATCGAGCGTCGTGGCACCCACACAATGGAGTTCGCCGCGCGCCAGGGCCGGTTTGAGCATATTGCCTGCATCCATGGCGCCCTCGGCTTTACCGGCGCCCACCATGGTGTGCAGCTCGTCGATAAACAGAATTATGCGACCTTCCTGTTTAGCCAGTTCGTTAATTACGGCTTTTAAGCGCTCTTCAAATTCGCCGCGAAATTTGGCACCGGCCAGCAGTGCACCCAAGTCCAATGCCAGCAGGCGCTTGTTCTTTAAACCTTCGGGCACTTCACCATTGACAATACGCTGCGCCAAGCCTTCAACAATGGCAGTTTTGCCTACACCGGGCTCACCAATGAGCACCGGGTTGTTTTTACTGCGGCGCTGCAACACTTGGATAGTGCGGCGAATTTCATCGTCGCGCCCAATGACCGGGTCGAGCTTACCCGACTCGGCGCGCGCGGTTAAATCCACCGTGTATTTTTCCAGTGATTGGCGATTACCCTCTGAATCAGCGTCCTCGACCTTGTCACCGCCGCGCACTTTTTCAATGGCCTGCTGCAGGCGCTGGGCGTTGCCGAATTTTTTCAATAATTCACCAATACCACCCTGGGTTTCATTCATCGCCACCAGCAATACCGAATCGCTGGAGACAAATTTATCGCCCACCTTTTGCGCATGACGATCTGCCAGGTTGAGCAGGCGCACCATATCGGACGACATGCTGACTTCACCAGTGGGGTTTTTAATTTGCGCCAATTTTTCCAGCAGCTCATTGAGCGCGGTGCGCAAGCCTGCCACATCAAATCCGGCCTGACTCAGCAGTAGACGCACACTGCCGGCGCCCTTCTGGTCGAGCATGGCAAGCAACAGGTGCGTGGGTTCAAGCTGGCTGTGATCCTGTCCCAGGGCAATAGACTGGGCATCGGATAATGCCATTTGCAATTGATTGGTTAAACGATCGATTCGCATGGATTACCTCAGTAG
>CBINKF010000792.1:0-1534 GCA_966251115.1 uncultured Cellvibrio sp. | reverse complement strand
TTGTTCCCCACCTATTGCCGATAATTCGCGGCATACACGCGACGCTTTACGCGACCTTGTTAGATGGGAACCAAGTGCCAGATTTGCAGTCACTATACGAACAGCGCTACGCCAATGAGCCCTTTGTCGATGTACTGCCCGCCGGTGAAATGCCGCAGACACGCAGTGTAAAAGGCTCAAATGTTTGCCGCATCTCGGTTTTTCGTCCGCAATCGCGCGATACTGTGGTGGTGCTCTCTGTGATTGATAACCTCACCAAAGGCGCCTCGGGTCAAGCTATCCAGAATATGAATATCATGTTCGGATTCGCCGAAACTGCGGGCCTGGATGTAGTGGCGCTACTGCCCTGATTCGTGAATAGAAAAAAGGGGAGCTTTGGCTCCCTTTTTTATTTTTGTATTAATTCTGGCCCCGGCTCCAAGGCATGGGTGTAATAAAGACAACTAACAATAATGAAGTAGATAAGCGGGATACATGGCAAAAGTTAAAGGTTCTGTGCAGTACTCGATGATGGTCGTGCCCTATCGCCCCGGCATGCTCTGGTTCAAGCGCTTTTTGGCGCTGGCATTGGTGGCTGTATTGATGGGGGCGGCTTTTTGGTATGGCAATTATCAGGCGCGCCAGCAGGGCTTAAGCGCTGATCAAGCGGTTTATTTACGCAACGAGGTAATGCGCCTGACGGGCGCGCTGAGCGACAACCAGCAGCAGCTTACGCAGGCGCGTATGAATGCCGAAGTGGATCGCAAAACCAGCGAAGACCTGCGCAAGCAGCTGCTGGTGCGCCGCGAGCAAATCGCGCAATTGGAGCGGGATGTGAGCGTTTATCGCATGATGTCAGCGCGCTCGTCGCGCAACCCCCTGGGGGTAAGCTTTGGTAAATACACTATTAAATCGCTCAGGTCCCCCGACAATCAACCGCTGCCGGGGCAGTATCACCTCAAGTTGGTGTTGCAAAAGTTGGCCGAGGGCGATGATGAGTTTTCTGGCCAATTACTGTGCAATCTGGTTGGTACCCTCAACGGTGAAGAAAAGACTTTTTCTTTATCACAACTGGCGCAGACACCAGCAGGGGGCACGCCTTTGGCGGAAAAAATTCCGGTGAGCTTTAAATATTTTGAAAATGTTGAGACCGACATCCAATTGCCTGAAGGTTTTGATCCGCTGCGCCTGGAGTTGCGCGTGGAGTCCAGTGCGCCTGGCAATCCTCTGGTGGTGGCCCACGAACTTGAGTGGGTGAGGTCCTAAGCGGCGCAAGAATTAATCGACAGAAATAGGAAAGACAAATGGCATCGAATAACCATACGTTAATATCCCGCGGCACCCGCATTGTGGGTGATTTATTTTTCTCCGGCGAGCTGCATGTAGAGGGCAAGGTAGAGGGCAATATAGTGGCTGAAGAGCCTAAGGATGCCAAATTGGTTGTCTCTGAATCCGGTGTTGTGGAGGGCGAGATACGCTCGCCAGTGGTGGTGATTAATGGCCGTGTACAAGGCAATATCCACTCCGCCAAGCATCTGGAACTGGCCAAAAAAGC
>CBINKF010000791.1:0-1549 GCA_966251115.1 uncultured Cellvibrio sp. | reverse complement strand
GGTACAGCAGCCAGCACCATATGCGCCGCGTCGTTCACGATCTGTATCCAAGCCTGTATCTGGATTATGTCGGTCGTGATGCTTCGGCAGCACCTGCATGTGGTTATATGTCTGTGCACTTGGAAGAACAAAACCGTTTTGTCAATCAGGCGCTGAGTGTGTAACACTCAGCCGCGTTAAATTGCCCGTTAAATCGTCGAATCCTAGCGAGATAGAGAAGGACAAAGAATGAGTATCGAAATCAAAGCCCCCACGTTCCCCGAATCCGTCGCCGACGGCACTATTGCAACCTGGCACAAAAAGCCGGGCGAGCCTGTTTCCCGCGATGAACTCATTGTCGATATTGAAACCGATAAAGTGGTTTTGGAAGTGGTTGCGCCTGCCGATGGCAGCCTTGCGGAGATTTTGAAAGGTGAGGGCGATACCGTCCTGAGCAACGAAGTGATTGCCAAATTTGTTGAAGGTGCGGTTGCTCCAGCTGCTGCACCCGCTGCTGAAGCCAAGCCCGCCGCCGCTGCCTCTACCTCTGCAGAAAAGCTGGTTAACCCAGCGGCCCGTAAAATGGCTGAAGAGAACAATGTAAACACTGCGGCGGTAGATGGCAGTGGCAAGGGCGGCCGTGTTCTGAAAGAAGACGTAGCGAATCACTTGAAGTCAGCACCAGCCTCTGCACCTGCAGCCGCCGCACCCGTTGCAGCGCTGGAAGCAGTTGGCGAGCGAGTTGAAAAACGCGTTCCTATGACTCGTTTGCGCAAGCGCATTGCCGAGCGTCTGCTCGAAGCCTCCAGCACCACCGCGATGTTGACCACATTCAACGAAGTCAACATGAAGCCAGTAATGGACCTGCGCGCTAAATACAAAGATCAGTTCGAGAAAGCTCACAATGGCACTCGTCTGGGTTTTATGAGCTTCTTTGTAAAAGCCGCTGCTGAAGCGCTGCGTCGCTTCCCCGTTGTGAATGCATCTATCGATAACAATGATGTGGTATATCACGGTTATCAGGACATAGGTGTGGCTGTTTCCACCGACAAGGGCCTGGTAGTTCCCGTATTGCGCAATGCCGAAAACATGAGCCTGGCCGGTATCGAAAGCACTATTCGCGATTTCGGTCTGCGCGCGCGCGATGGCAAGCTGGGTATTGAGGAAATGTCGGGTGGTACTTTCACCATCACTAACGGCGGTGTATTCGGTTCATTGCTGTCTACTCCAATTCTCAACCTGCCTCAGTCTGCCATTCTGGGTATGCACAAAATCCAGGAGCGCCCCATGGCTGTTAACGGCAAGGTGGAAATTCTGCCGATGATGTACCTGGCGCTGTCCTATGACCACCGTCTGCTGGATGGTAAAGATGCTGTGCAGTTCCTGGTTACTATTAAAGACCTGCTGGAAGACCCAGCGCGCATACTGTTGGAAATCTAAGTAACCAACTTCGGCTCCCTGCTTTAGACCAAAGCAGGGAGTCTTGTTTTAGTAAATGGCAACTGCTCACAAGGCTGCTGCCGAGAGTAAATAACTTGGGAAGATTGTTATGTCTGAAAAATTTGATGTG
>CBINKF010000790.1:0-1567 GCA_966251115.1 uncultured Cellvibrio sp. | reverse complement strand
AGCGCCAACCTGAACGCCGACCTAACTGCTTATAGCGCGCTATTAAAACACCTGCGCGATCGCGATAGCCATCGCACGGTGATTATGATTCAGGTGGAAAACGAAATTGGCATGCTGCCCGATGTGCGCGACTATAGCCCTGCCGCCAACCAGGCCTATGCCCAAAGGGTACCCAGCAAACTGTTAAGCTATCTGGAAACCCACAAAACCCAGCTCGCGCCCGAGCTGCAGGAGCGCTGGCAGCGCCTGGGTTTTCAAACCCAGGGCACCTGGGAGCAGGTTTTTGGCCCGGGTCAGGCCACCGAGGAAATCTTTATGGCCTGGCACTATGCGCGCTACACCAATGCTGTCGCCGCAGCGGGTAAGGCCATTTACCCTATTCCCACCTATGTAAATGCCGCCCTTCCCCGTCCCGGCAAACGCCCCGGCCAATACCCCAGCGCCGGTCCCTTACCTCACTTGCTGGACATCTGGGCGGCGGGTTCGGCCGCTATAGATCTCTACTCACCGGATTTTTACAACCCGGATTTCCAACGTTGGAGCGATAGCTATACCGACAATCAACGCGCACTGTTTATTCCCGAGCACGAATTCGATGCAACCGTTGCCGCCAAAGCCTTTTACGCCTTTGGCCGCTACAACACCCTGGGCTTTTCGCCGTTTTCAATTGAATCTGCCCCCGAACCTCAGGCTTCTAATCTGGGCAAAGCCTACACCACGCTGGCGCAGTTGGATGAACTGCTAAGTCTTCACCCTGCGGGGCAATCACGCGCCGGTGTCTTATTGGACAGGGTACACCCAGAACAAATAATTCAGCTGGGCAATTACGAATTCCGTTTTCGTCATGATTTTACGCTGGGCTGGTCCAAAGCCGCTGAGCAGGACCAGTGGCCCATGGCCGGCGGCCTGATTATTCAGACAGCCGAACAGGATTTTGTGATTGCAGGTACAGGGTTGGTGGTGACTTTTCGCAGTCTTACGCCCGGTCAAACCGCGGGCATAGATCGTATCGAAGAAGGCAATTACCTCAGGGGTAAATGGCAGCGCCTGCGGGTGATGAATGGCGACCAGGATCACCAGGGCCGACATTTACGTATCGCCTCAGGCGAATACGGCATCCAACAACTGCGCCTTTACGCCTATCCCAGCCACTAACTGCCACGCGACATAATCGGCCAGCCACAAAAAAGCCGCACTTGTTTGCGGCTTTTTTGTGGTGCGATTCTTCAGCTCCGCTGATGCTGCCGCCGCAACTGGGTCAGCTCGGATTTAACCCAATTCAATAAGTCATCGGAAAACATTGGCTTGGCAAAATAATAACCCTGCACCAAATCCACGCCTAATTCCGCAAGCACTTCAAAATCCTCCTGGGTCTCAACCCCTTCGGCCACAGTAGTGAGATGCAGATTGCGCGCTAACTCCACAGTGCTGGCAAGGATGGTTTTTTGCTGAGGTCGCGAGGCGACTCGGTGCACCAGGGAGCGATCGATTTTTAATTCTGTCGCTGGCACACGCGACAACTGTTGGGCGTTGGCAAAGCCAGTACCGTAATCGTCAATGGCAATAT
>CBINKF010000789.1:0-1569 GCA_966251115.1 uncultured Cellvibrio sp. | reverse complement strand
CATGGCATCGGATCGGGAATTTGTCGATTATCTGCTCGACCAGATGCAGGGGGCGGGGGTATTGCGCCAGCGGAAAATGTTTGGCGAGTACGCTATCTACTGCGATGACAAGGTGGTGGCGCTGGTGTGCGATAACCAGCTGTTTGTAAAACCCACAGATGCAGGGCGAAACTTGATCGAGGCGGCCAGTGCCCTGCGCGAGGCACCGGCCTACCCGGGCGCAAAACCCAGCCTATTAATTGAAAGCCTCTATGAAGATGGCGACTGGTTGCGCCAATTGATTCGCGCTACCGCCGCCGAGCTGCCCGCCCCGGCACCCAAAAAGCCGAAAAAGGCTAAACCCTCCAAACCGGCTAAAAGCCAGCATCCAAAGGTTTAACAGCCGCAGCTGCAGCCGCGATATTGGGCGTAGTAGCTCGCCAGGTATTCATCGAACGGCTGGCTGCTTTGCGCCTCTTCCAGCGCCGCCTGGTCCAGCAGCGACTGACGCCCCATGGCGGCGTAGGTCTGGGCGGTTTCGGGTGTTAGCGGGTGCGCAGCAAAGTGCTGGCGATGCTGCTCCGCCAGCTTAAGGCTCAGTTGGTTAAAGCTGAGCTGCTCGCGCCGCATTTGCGCCAGCAGCTGCGCCGCTGGGGTGAGCTCGGCGTCGTGCAACTTGGGCAACTGCTGGGCTACCGCCTGACTGAAGTCGCTAGTGCCATAGGCCGAATCCAGCAGCTGGGCACAGGCTTGCATTTGCCCCAGCAACTCACCCGCCCATACTCCCAGCGGCAGGTTGGCGTCGCCCGCCAACAGCTGCAGTTCCGGGTCGCGTCCGGCGCTGACCACGCGCTTTTGGTTCTCCTGGATCTGGCTAAATTCACGCGCGTCTGTGGCCGGGCTGGGGCTGAGAATGCAAAACAGCAAAAAGGTGTCCATCACCCGAATCTGCTCGGCGGTAATCCCCAGCGGCTCATAGGGGTTGAGGTCGACACAGCGCACTTCCACATACTCCACACCGCCTAGGCGCAGCGCCTGCAGCGCCGTTTCGCCGCGCTGGCTGGTGCGTTTGGGGCGAATGCTGGAGTAAAACTCGTTTTCGATTTGCAGCAGGCTGGTATTGAGCTGCCGGTACTCACCCTGGGCATCTTTGAGGCCTATAGCCTCGTAATCCGGGTGGCTTTGGGTAATGGCGCCGCACAGGGTTTTAAGGTAGTCGCTCAGGTTGTTGTAATTCACATGCAGGGCTTTTTGCGCGTCGCTTTGGTAACCCAGGTCGCCCATGCGCAGCGAGGTGGCATAGGGTGAGTACAGGGTTTGGGGGGCGTCGGGGAAGGGTTGCAACTGATGGTCGCGGCCCTTTACAAAACAAGCGGCTACCGCCGGCGAGGCGCCAAACAAATACACCAGCAGCCAGAAGTGGCGGCGGAAGTTGCGGATCAGCGCAAAATAGCGCTCGGTTTTAAACTGCTGCAGGCTCTGGTTGTCGCCCGCCTGGGTTTGCAGCGCGCGCCAAAATTCATCTGGCAGGCTGAAGTTGTAGTGGATGCCGGCAATGGTCTGCATAGAGCGGCCATAGCGATGGCCCAG
>CBINKF010000788.1:0-1590 GCA_966251115.1 uncultured Cellvibrio sp. | reverse complement strand
CATGATGCTGGATACAGTTGCATCCAGATTGGTTTCAAAGCGCACATCGCGACCGGTGACTATGCCCACCAGATCACCGTTATCCAATACAGGTACGCCGGAAATATTGTTTTTGCGGGTCAGCGCAATCAGTTCACGGATAGTCGCATGGGAGTCGATAGTGATTGGATCTTTAACCACTCCCGCTTCAAACTTCTTAACCGCGCGCACTTCGGCGGCCTGCTGCTCGATGGGCATGCTCTTGTGGATAATGCCAATGCCGCCTTCCTGGGCAATAGCAATTGCCAGGCGCGCTTCAGTCACTGTATCCATAGCCGCAGAAATCAGCGGGATGTTCAACTGAATCTTGCGAGTCAATTGGGTTTTCAGAGACACATCCTTTGGGGTGACATCGGAAAATCCAGGCACCAACAAGACATCATCAAACGTGAGAGCTTCTTCAGCAATTCGCAACATACTAGGGCCCAACCTCATAGAATCAGCTAGCGGGGTCCGGAACTGGCAGGTGCCAGGCCGTTTATTCCAGTAGCCTGAAAATAAACGCGCAATTATAGCGGCTCGGCCTCTGGGGGTAAACACAATATCTAGTGGGATGAGCGGAGACGGCGACTCAAATAGAGCTATAAACCCCATTAATCAAGACTATCCCCCACCCTCCCGCTGCCCTAGAATAGCGCCCCATGACCGACTTCGACCTCTTCTCTGCCCCTGCTGTCCCAGAACGGGAAATATTCAGCGTTAGCCAGCTCAACCGCCGCGCGCGCCAACTGCTGGAAACCCATATCCCCCTGTTGTGGGTAGAGGGCGAACTATCCAATGTTTCCATTCCCTCCTCCGGCCATTGGTATTTCACGCTAAAAGATGATCAGGCCCAGGTGCGCTGCGCCATGTTCCGCAACCGCAATATGGCAGTGCGCTTTCGTCCCCAGCAGGGCCAGCATGTGCTAGTGCGCGCCAGGGTCAGCCTCTACGAGGGGCGCGGCGACTACCAGATTATCGCCGAGCATATGGAGGAGGCAGGTGCCGGTGCCCTACAGCGCGCCTTTGAGCAATTGAAAGCCAAACTTGCCGACCAAGGCCTGTTCGACCCCAGCCATAAAAAACCCATTCCGAGTATCCCTAAACACATTGCGGTTATCACCTCACCAACCGGTGCCGCTGTGCGCGACATCCTCAGTGTACTGGAGCGTCGCTTCCCAGCGGTATCCGTCAGCGTTATCCCAGTAGCCGTTCAAGGCAAGGAGGCGGCACCGCAAATCGTGCGGGCAATGGAGCTAGCCAACCACAGCAAGTTATTTGATGTAATCATCCTTGCCCGCGGCGGCGGCTCGCTGGAGGACCTGTGGCCTTTTAACGAGGAAATAGTCGCGCGCGCCATTTACGCCAGCCAGGTGCCAGTCGTGAGCGGCGTTGGCCACGAGGTGGACGTAACTATTGCGGATTATGTCGCCGACCTTCGCGCGCCCACACCCACAGCTGCCGCCGAATTGATAACCCCGGACGGCGAAGACTGGCTGGATAAATTTATTGGCTTTGTAGTGCTGCTCGAGGAGGCCATGGCGCGCAAACTGCGCCACCTGCAGCAATAGC
>CBINKF010000787.1:0-1591 GCA_966251115.1 uncultured Cellvibrio sp. | reverse complement strand
CCCTTTTCCATGGGCGACGGCTATCACACCTATGTGTTGGAATGGACTCCCAACTACATCGCCTGGTTTGTCGATGGCACCCAGGTGCGCCGCATCAACGGCGGCCAGTTTGTCACCAGCCTGGGCAGCAGTCAGAGCTTGCGCTTTAACCTTTGGGCCGCCAATATCGCCGAATGGGTCGGGGCCTGGAATGACAGCATCCTGCCGGTCTACCAGTTTGTAAATTATGTGCAATACCAGCCCTATGTCGCCTCTACCAACAGTTTTGGCACAGGTTGGCGCGACGACTTTAACAGTTTCGACAGCGGCCGCTGGAGCAAGGCCAATTGGACCTTTGGCGAAAACCTGGCGGACTTTGACCCCAATAATGCCCTGGTGAAAAACGGCACCCTGGTGTTGGCACTCACCCGCCAAGGCCAGACCGGCTTTAACGGAACCCCCCCGGTGGATAACGGCAGCGGCGGTGGCAGCAGTGGCGGCGGCAGCACCAGTATTACCATCCAGGCCGAAAGCTTTAACCAGGTGGGCGGCAATGTCACCGTCAGCGGCGGTGTGGTGGGCTATATCGATGCCGGGGAGTGGTTTAAATACACCAACGTCAATATCCCCCAGTCGGGTACCTATAAGGTTGAATATCGCGTGGCCTCAGCCCTCACCACCGCCCAATTCACGCTCGACAGAGATGGTGTTGGCCTGGGTACCCTGAGCGTACCCAACACCGGCGGCTGGGGCACCTACACCACTATCTCCCACAATATTTATTTGAATGGGGGGACGCAAAACCTGGCGATTTACGCCAACAGCGGCGGCTTTAATATCGACTGGATCAAGCTCACTAAATTGTAAGGCGCCGCTCATTGTAAGGCGCCATCCATTGCAAGGCGCCGCCCTTAACGAGCAATTGCCACGGACGGAGTTTACTGCCCGGCTGCCGCGTCGGCCGGGTTCTTAACCCTTAGCCACAGAAATCCTTAACCATAAAAGCCCTTAACCACAGAAACCCTTAGCCACAGATGTCCCAGGTAACCCAAAACCTATGAAAAAGCAGTCAAAGACCCTTGGCCTGATTGGCCTCGCCCTAGCCCTCGGCCTGAGTTTTTACGGTGCCAGTTCCAGCGCCAAAGCCTACAAGGGCGCTGAGATCTACACCTTTAACAGTTATTTGTACGGCCGCTACGAGCTGCGCATGCGCGTGGCCAAGGGCAGCGGCCTGCTGTCCACCTTCTTCACCTACAAAAATGGCTCGGAAGTAGCGAATACCTTTTGGGAAGAGATAGACCTGGAGATTTTTGGCAAGAACAACGCCACCCAGTGGCAGAGCAATGTGATCCTCGGCGACCAGCGCCCAACGATCTCCAACGAGATAGTGCACACGGCGGATAGCTCCCTGGCGGAGGCCTATCACACCTATGTGCTGGAGTGGACGCCCGACTATGTCGCCTGGTACCTGGATGGCGTGGAGGTGCGCCGCATCAACGGCACCAGCACGGTCACCAGCCTCACCAACCCCGAATCGGTGCGCATGAATATCTGGGCCTCGGAATCCACCGAGTGGGTCGGCGCCTGGGACGACAGCGTTCTGCCTGTGTAC
>CBINKF010000786.1:0-1593 GCA_966251115.1 uncultured Cellvibrio sp. | reverse complement strand
TGCTGAGTTGCTCCTCGCTGCCCCAGTCGGGTTTGCACAGCCCCGATAAGCAAATCAGCCTGAGCGTTTACCTTACCCCGCAACATACCCTGGCTTATTCGGTCGCGCGCCAGGGCCAGACGGTGTTGTTGGAGTCGGATTTGGGCCTGGTGCTGGAGGGCGCCGACTTCGCCCATGACCTGAGCCTTAACGCCAGCTCTGCCATTACTCAGGTGAGCGACGATTACCAGATGATGGTGGGCAAAAAACACAGCATTCACTACGCCGCCAATGAGCAAGTATTCCATGTGGAAAATGCGCGCCAACAAAAAATGGACCTGGTGTTTCGCGTGTCCAATGACGGTGTGGCATTTCGCTATGTGATTGCGGACGAATCGATTAAAGACAAACAATTTATCAGCGAAGCCACCAGCTTTCACTTTGACAACAAGGCGCGCGCCTGGCTGCAGCCCATGGCCATGGCTAAAACCGGCTGGAGCAATGTAAACCCCTCCTACGAGGAGCTGTACCAAAACGATATGCCGGTAGGCGCGCCCGCGCCCGAAACTTCCGGCTGGGTGTTCCCCGCGCTGTTTCACACCGGTGATAACTGGGTGGCGCTGAGCGAGACCAATATGGATGGCAGCTGGCACGGCTCGCGCCTGCAGCAGGATTCCAGCGGCGGCGAATACAAAATCGGCTCGCCCATGGAGGAGGAGGTATTCACCGGCGGCGGGCTCTTGGCCCACAGCTACCAAACCCTCACCTCGCCCTGGCGCATTGTGGCGCTCGGCCCGCTCAATAAAGTGATGGAGTCCACCCTGGGCACCGACCTGGCGGCGCCCGCGATCAGCTTTGATGCAAAGCTGGTGCAGCCGGGTCATTCCAGTTGGAGCTGGGCGCTGTTAAAAGACGACTTTACTGTGTTTGATGTGCAGAAAAAATTTATCGATTACGCCGCCGATATGCACTGGGACTACACCCTGGTGGATGCCGACTGGGATCAAAAAATTGGCTACGACAAAGCCAAAGAATTAGTCGACTATGCCGCGCAAAAAGGCATTGGCATTTTGCTGTGGTACAACTCCTCGGGCGATTGGAACACCACGCCTTACACACCCAAAAGCAAACTGCTTACTCACCAACAGCGCGAGCTGGAATTTGCGCGCCTGCAGGCCATGGGGGTTAAGGGGGTAAAAATTGATTTCTTCGGCGGCGACGGCCAGTCGATGATTAAATATTATGTGGATATTTTAAAAGATGCTGCCAAACACCAACTGCTGGTTAACTTTCACGGCGCCACCCTGCCGCGCGGCTTGGAGCGCACCTATCCCAATTTAATGAGCGCCGAGGCTATTCGCGGCCTGGAGTTCACCACCTTCGAGCAGGCCAATGAAGATGCGGTGCCGGCCCACGCAGTAACGGCACTGTATGCGCGCAACCTGTTTGACCCCATGGACTTTACCCCCATGGTGTTTGCCGACATCCCCAACATTAAACGCAGTACGCGCAATGGCTTTGAGCTGGCCGAGTCGGTGCTGTTTTTATCTGGCCTTCAACACGTAGCGGAACTTCCCGAGGGCATGGCCACAGTGCCCGCCTATGTCAAAAGTT
>CBINKF010000785.1:0-1604 GCA_966251115.1 uncultured Cellvibrio sp. | reverse complement strand
CAAACATCTGGTTTACCGCTTCATCCTTATGCGCAGTTTTATAAAGCGCATTCAGGTCGCGGCCATCCAGCCACTGGTTTTGCTTGCCCAAAAACAGCTTGTCCTGGTTCTGCAAAATAAATAGTTCGCTCATAACTCTTTTGCCATTCAAGGTGCCTGCTCTTCATGACCGACATGATTGGCGGCAATTATAATGCAGGCCTATGTGGGGATGGACGGGCGCGAGTTCAAGGTTGACTCTTGTAACAAAAAGCCCGGCTTGTGGCCGGGCTCCGATGGAAAGTAACTCGCCAGGATCAGGCCTCGTTACTGGGTTTGCCGATAGTGGCGAGGATACCGCCATCCACGTAGACAATCTGGCCGGTGACAAAATCGGAGGCTTTGGAGGCGAGGAAAATGGTCGCACCCTGTAAATCATCCGGGTCGCCCCATTTGGCTGCCGGGGTGCGGTTGATGATGAAGTCATTAAAGGGGTGGCCATCAACGCGGATTGGCTCTGTTTGGCTGGTGGCGAAATAGCCGGGGACAATACCATTCACCTGCACATAGTACTTGGCCCACTCGGTGGCCATATTTTTGGTGAGCATTTTTAAACCGCCTTTGGCGGCGGCATAGGCGCCCACGGAGTTGCGCCCCAGTTCGCTCATCATCGAGCAGATATTGATGATCTTGCCGCTGCGGCGCGCCACCATTTTGCGCGCCACCGGGCGGGTCATGGTGAATACCCCAGTCAGGTCGATCTTGATCACCTCTTCAAAATCTTCCAGCGACATTTCCAGCAGCGGGGTGCGCTTAATAATGCCGGCGTTGTTGATCAAAATATCCACCGGGCCGTGATCGGCTTCAATTTGCTCCACCGCCGCCGTCACCTGGTCTTCATCGGTGACGTTGAAGCGGTAACCAAAGGCTTGGAAGCCCTGACCGCGGTAGTAGTCTACGGCTTTGTCGATTTTCTCTTGCGAGGAGTTGCCGTTGATAATCAGCTTGGCGCCGGCGCTGCCCAGGCCAGACGCCATAGCCATACCCAGGCCGTGGGTGGCGCCGGTAACCAGCGCGACTTTGCCGGTTAAATCAAACAGGGGATGATTCATCGCTTGACCTATCTTGTCTGTGTTGCTGCGTTAGTCAGAGCCTTGTCTAGCGAACATCGCTGGGCTTGTGGAAATCCATATCGGTGTAATCGTGGTTTTCACCGGCCATACCCCAAATAAACGTGTAGTTGGCTGTGCCCACACCTGAGTGCATGGACCAGGGCGGCGACACTACCGCCTGCTCGTTGCCAATCCACAAGTGGCGGGTTTCATTGGCCGGCCCCATAAAGTGGCAGACGGCGTGATCCTGCGGAATATTGAAATAAAAATAGGCTTCCATGCGACGGCTGTGGGTGTGCATGGGCATGGTGTTCCAGATACTGCCGGGCTTGAGTTCGGTCATGCCCATTTGCAGCTGGCAGGTGTCGAGCACGGTGCTGATCATCAGCTGATAAATATCGCGCTCGTTGCAGGTATCGCTGGCGCCCATGTGCAGCACCTTGCTGTTTTCTTTATTAAGCTTTTTCGTGGGGTAGGTGCAGTGGGCGGGTGTTGAGTTCAAATAAAATTTGG
>CBINKF010000784.1:0-1605 GCA_966251115.1 uncultured Cellvibrio sp. | reverse complement strand
CGAGCGACCAGAACACCAGGGTTGGCGCTTTAATCCGGGGAAGACTATCCAGCCAATATTGAGTATAGGAGCTGGCTACCGTTAACGATTGCATTGCGATACTGCGAGGAAAAATTTGCCGATAGAGCCAGCTATCGGCGATCCAGATTGCATAGCGATTCACGGGGCCGGGGGCAATCAATGCACCAAAGACACCGCCATAGGTTAATGACCCAGGTACTCCGGAGGGCGCCAGCAATATCAACTGCTCCACCAGGTGTGGATAGTGTGCGCTAAAGCTAGCGGCGAGTGATGCCCCCATAGAAGTGCCCACCAGTATCACTTTTTGCAATTTCCGTGCGACTAAAAACGAAGCCAGGCGCTGCTCCTGGCTTGCCAAATCAAAGTTATTGGTATTCCACAGTGAGCGGCCGAATCCAGGAATATCCAATCTCAGTGCGTGCGTGCAGCCCGCCATGGAGTTCCATACCGAGCCCCACACGCTCAGCTCGCTATTAAACCCATGCAACATAACCACCGCGCGCGCGCCTTCGCCCTCCTCCTGAAAGCGAATGACCCCAGCTTTAAATGGCTCTACCTGTGTATTGTCAATTGCTGAGCTCCAGCTATGAGGCATAATTAAACCTATAGCTATCACAGACAACAAGTAGCAAGTGATTCCGCCTACACCGATAAGCCCCAGGGGAATTAAGTATGTCTGCCGGATTTGCATTGCACTCGATTCCTTAGATCTGCCAGGTTCTTTATATAAGCGGCGCTAGGTTCTTTACATAAACTCTGATAGTTTCATTACACGCATTCAGTCAACTTGCTTACGAGTTATTAACTACGAGATATTAACGAGAGAGATGCTCAGCGTCGGTTATCGGATAAGTGATAATTGATAAGTGTCGAAAAAATTTTCAGTTTGTTTTTGGCGCTTGACGGGCTAGCACTTGTAATCCCATATCTCAAGACTGTAATTCATTCATTGCGGGTATACAATAAGCCGTTTTATATATCACTTCATCTGCGTAAACAGGCAAATCAGTAACAAGTATCCACTAAACTGGTTGCTGTCAATTGCTCAGGACATCTTAACCAGTAAGGCAAAAACTCAGGCGATGGAAACGACTCAACAGACTTACAAAATTTTAGTCTTGGACGCAAATCAGCGCGCTGCGCTGGCGGTGGTCAGGTCGCTGGGAAAATGCAAAAGTTTTCAGGTTATTACTGCGGACGAGACAACCCAGGCCCTGGCGGGCGAATCCCGTTACTCATGTGAGTATCTATGCTGCCCCAGCAGTAAAACCCAACCCGAGGAATTTTTACACTGGCTGCAGGCGACCTGGACACAACGGCAACTTGCGCTGGTTATCCCAGTAACTGAAATTAGCAGCCAGTTAATTTTGCGCAATCAGCCTCGATTAGCTGGAATAAGGCTTCCTTTTACCGACTATCAAAACCTGATGCGCCTGGCGCACAAGGGGCAGCTTTTGCGCCTGGCATCGGGACTGGGCCTGGAGCTGCCAACCAGCTATGAATACCAGCAGTTCAGCGAGGTTGATTTTGCCGGCCTTCAATATCCTTTAATTCTTAAACCTTGCCTATCAAAGATTTTTTTGG
>CBINKF010000783.1:0-1608 GCA_966251115.1 uncultured Cellvibrio sp. | reverse complement strand
GCATCCTGCACTGTGCCCTTCGGGTCGCCTGCGGCGATCAAAAATGCTCCCTGCATTTTTGTCTTTGCGTGGCCACAAAATTGCTTGGAGCAATTTTGCACAGCGGAGCTGCCCAAAGGGTGAAAGCCAAGGATGGCTTTCATGAAAGAAAGTAACCAAAGAAAGACCACCCCAATCGCTCCTGTTTCCTGCGCGCTTCGAAAAATTCACGCCGTTCCGACGCGGCATCCATGCCGCGACGTCACTGAAACAAACGTCGTGTTTGTTTCGCGCAAATTTTTCTCCAGTGCTCGGGGAGCTCATAGGGGAGGGGGATTCTATTTGCGTAAGTGCTAATTTCATTTTTTAAGCCGATGCAATGGCTTGCATAATGCGGTCGGGGTTGATGTCGCTGCCGGTGAGTTCGGCGACTTTGTGGCGGTCGCGCAGGACCACGACTTTGCTGCTGAAGGCGACCAGCTCTTCCAGTTCGGAAGAGGCCACTACCAGGGCCAGGCCCTGCGCGCAAAGTTTGCGAATCAATTTGATGATCTCGGCGTGTGCGCCTATGTCGATGCCGCGGGTGGGTTCGTCGAGAATCAACAGCTGTGGGGCGGCCGCCAGCCAGCGGGCAAGGATCACTTTTTGCTGGTTGCCGCCGCTCAGTTGCTCAATCGGCTTTTCAATATCCGAGGTGGCAATACTCAGCTCTTTCACATAGCGCTTGGCGATGTCTTCCTGCTCTTTGCGCGAAATAAATTTCCACCAGCCCTGTTTAATCTGGCGGGCGAGAATCATGTTTTCGCGAATCGATAACTGGCCGAGTATGCCGTCGTGTTTACGGTCTTCCGGGCACAGGCCCATACCGGCGGTGATGGCTTCGCGCGGCGAACCAAAATTTACTTCGCCACCGGCAAAGGTCACTGTGCCTGTGTGTTTTTTATCGACGCCGAAAATCAAGCGGCAGAGTTCGGTGCGGCCAGAACCGAGCAGGCCAGCAAGGCCCAGCACTTCGCCTTTATTCACTGCAATGTCGATGGGCGACAGGCTGGCGGTGCGGCCTACGCCTTGCAAACTCAGCAGCGCTTCACCGCCGCTCTCGTTCTGGCTCGCTGGCTTGCTGTGTTCCAGCGCCGCCAGCTCTTTGCCGAGCATATGGCCAATTAATTCCGGACGAGTGAGTGTCGCAGTTGCAAATTCACCCACCAGTTCGGCGCTGCGCAATACCGTAATGCGATCGCACACCGCGTACACCTGATCCAAAAAGTGGGTGACAAACACTATGCCTATGCCTTTGGCGCGCAGGTCGCGCATGATGCGAAACAGCGATTGCACTTCCTCGGCGTCGAGGCTGGCGGTGGGTTCGTCGAGGATCAACACCTTGGCCGAAATATCCACGCCACGGGCGATGGCGATCAGCTGTTGCACAGCCACCGAATAGCTCGACAGCGGTTGGGTTACATCTATATCCAGGTCGTAACCTTTTAGCAGCTCGGCGGCATCGCGGTTGACCTTGCCCCAGTTGATCAGGCCAAAGCGTTTTGGCTCGCGGCCCATATAGAGGTTTTGCGCAACCGTCAGGTTGGGCAGCAGGTTTACCTCCTGGTACACGGTGCTAATGCCCAGGGC
>CBINKF010000782.1:0-1616 GCA_966251115.1 uncultured Cellvibrio sp. | reverse complement strand
CCCATGGACACCCCAGGGATGAACAACCGGGCGCGCCTGCATATCCCAGCGCGCAAAATCTACATCCAGTGATTTATTCCAACCGCCCTCGTTGCCGTTGGCCCAGAGGATGACCGATGGATGATTGCGATCGCGTTCAATCATTTCCTGTACCAGGGACCGGCCGGTATAAGTATCGTAGGCATCTTGCCAACCCGTCAGCTCGTCCAGCACATACACACCCAGCTCGTCAGCGACATCCAGAAAATGCCGATCGGGCGGCGCATGGGCCGTGCGCACCGCATTCATGTTCATGGCTTTGATCAATTTGATATCGTTACGGCTGATGGACTCACTCGTAGTTGCACCCGTGTCAGGCCAGAATGAGTGGCGGTTAACACCTTTCAAGTGAACTTTTTGATCGTTGACATAAAGACCATCGCGCGGGCGCAATTCAATTGTGCGAAAGCCAAATACTTCATCCACCTGGTGCAGAACTTTCCGCCCCGCTTTAAGCTCGAAGACCACTTTATATCGCTGTGGATCTTCTGCACTCCAGGGGCGGACGCCGTCTATTTGCGCATGCAAATCCACGTACTGCTGGCCGGGTTTCAAGCGGGCCGAAAAGCCAGACCCCACACGCTTTCCGTCCAAACGGATTATCTGCCCACTAATTCTATCCGCATTCTGTATATCATCGACGAGTAGATGCGCCTGGAATTCGCCGGTATGACTCGCCTTTATTTCAACCTGACGAATGTGCTGTGCAGGTTTTACCTCCACCCAGACTGGACGATAGATGCCGCTGAACATCCAGAAATCGGCGCGGCGCTCTGCGAGATTGATCGATTTATTTTCTGAAAAGCGCGAAACATTAACTTCCAGTAAATTGTTCTGGCCGTAGTGCAAATGCTTATCCAACGGATAGCGAAACTCGTAAAATCCACCGCGATGCACCGGGCCCAGGAGCTCGCCATTAACACGCACCTCCGCATCAGTCATCACACCGCCAAACACTATCTCTATGGCGGAGCCCTGCCAGTCTGCGGGCGCAAAGAATGAGTACTTATATTTACCTTCACGATCCGGTGCCGGCTCACCATCCCAGTCACTCCAATAGCGATAACTACCAAACCCTTGCATCTCCCAACTGGAGGGTACGGGAATGGTTTTCCATTCTCCGCTATTGCGGCCGCCACTCACCTGAAATTGCCAATCTACTGTGTGATCCTTGTCGCTGCCACTTAACAGCTGAACCAACGTATTCTGGGCCATGGCACATTGGGCCAAGGCCAGCAGGGTAAATAGGCACACTAAACCTTTGAGCATTTGAACTCCCATTTTCCAAAAAACTGATACAGTTTTTCGTCTATTTTTTCTCTGACAACTTGAGATACAACCAGTAAATTCCAATCCAACCCAACTGCGTTTGCTGGGCACCAAGTCGACCTGACTTAACAACCTGTTAAGGCCGGTTTAACCTATGACTTGTAAGCTGGTTCATATTTCAAAAAATATATGAACCATTTATTGCATAATTTTCGCGAGCATAGGTGCCATAGCTTTGGCCCAAATCTGGTACCCCCGCTCATTGGGGTGAAGATAATCCGACATAATCTCAGCGCTTAATCGACCTT
>CBINKF010000781.1:0-1620 GCA_966251115.1 uncultured Cellvibrio sp. | reverse complement strand
TGGTGAGCGGAATATGGTCGCCCCGTGCCGCCTGGGCCAGGTGGATTAAATACCCCGGGTTAGTGTCCGTTCCAATCAACTCTGCCAGCAGTTGGGGCTCCTGCAGCGCCTCGTAGCGTGGATGTAGCGCACTCAGTTTGATCGACAGGTTGAATCTGGAGGCATGACTTGGCTGGTTCATGCCCTGGAGTTGAGTGAGCGCATCCAGGTAGTTTTGGCGAAAATGCTGGGCCATAGCGGGGGTAACCGCAGCCTCACCTAGCAGGTCAAAAGAATAGCACCAGCGGTACTCTGATGCTTTGCGCTGCAATTCAGCGGCGCGCGCCAGGGCCTTGGGCAGGTCCGCGCCAAATACAAAGGTGTCCGCCAGCCAGAGCACCGCTTGTTGCAGGGCGCGGTGAATAATGGGTTCGCTCAGTTTGCGCGACAGGCTGCGCAGCGGGCCAGCGGTATCCCAGGGTTCTAACAACCGCTCGCCCCACATCAGTGCCCAGGTGGCGGCGTTAACGGTCCAGTGATGGTCACTGCCTAACTGATCCTGCCAATGGCTGTCGCGCAGGCGATCGGCGATAAACGCGCGCGCGCTGGCAGTGTCGGGAATACGCACCAAGGCTTCGGCAAGGCACATAAGCACAACTCCTTCGCGGGTGTTCAAGCCATAGGCGTGAAGGAACTCCTGCGGCCAATCCTTGGCCTTGGCTTCCTGTGCTTGCCAGTGTTGCAACAATGCCAGGGTTTGCGTTTCTATCTGAGTAACCGCGGAAATTGGAAGGGCAAGGTAGTCTATGAGGGCCTGCAGATAGCCGCTTTCTTCAATCAGGTAGGTATCGCCTATGGCTTGACGCCATTGGCTCAAATTGGTGATTTGGTTTATGTGACTGGGCGAAAACATACTTCGGCTTCCCCCTTTCGAGTTGATATTTAGCGGTATTGCACTGAGCCAGAAGGGCAATGCACAGGCCCCGGATAAAGTATGGCAGGCTTGAGGAATTTTTCTGTTTCTATGGGGTGACAGATGACGCTCACCCTAAAACTCTATTACAATCCCCGGCAGACTACTGTTTAAAAAAACAGGTAATGCCTTGGGGGCGGGAAAACACACTTATGATCGGACGTTTGCGCGGGACACTTCTGGAAAAGCAGGCTCCTCACTTATTGGTGGATGTACAGGGCGTGGGCTATGAGCTTCAGGCGCCTATGACCACCTTTTATCGCCTGCCAGCCCTGGGGCAAGAGGTCACTTTACACACTCATCTCTCCATCAGCGAAAATCTGCATCAACTTTTTGGATTTGCCGATGCCCGCGACCGCTTGCTGTTTCGCACCTTGATAAAAGTGAATGGGGTAGGGCCAAAGTTGGCTGTGGCCATTCTCTCGGGTATGGAGTCCGATGATATTGCCCGCTGCGTGCGCGATAACAATGTAAAAGCCCTCACCAAAGTGCCTGGCATAGGACAAAAAACCGCTGAGCGACTGGTGATAGAGCTGCGCGATCGCCTGAGCAATTGGGATGCCCACCACAATGACCTGCTGGCGCCGGGGGGATTCCAATTGGCAGAAAACGGGCAGGATCAATTAGGTGAAGCCGAAACCGCGCTGATAGCGCTGGGCTACAAGCCA
>CBINKF010000780.1:0-1633 GCA_966251115.1 uncultured Cellvibrio sp. | reverse complement strand
ACACCAGACTCAATGGCACACGTGTAACCAGAGGAATGGGCTTGCCATCCATGTGACTGATCAGCAGCTCCAGCGCCATCTGCGCCTGCAACTCCAGCGGCTGGGCAATGGTGGTTAGCAGCGGCGCCTCACCCAGGTCGGACAAATAATTATCAAAGCCACAGATAGCAAAATCACCCGGTACATGCAGGTGCTGCTCGTTGGCCACGGCTAAGGCCGCCTTGGCCATTTCGTCATTGGCGGCCACCAGTACATCAAATTGAACGCGGCGCGCGAGCAATTCCTCCATGGCGCGGCGCCCGCCTTCCAGCTCAAAATTGCCCTGCACCACCAGTGTCGGATCAAAGGGAATTCCCGCTTTTTGCAGCGCCAGCAAGTAGGCAGAAAAGCGTTCCTCTTCATCAAAATGCCCTTCAGCGCCGCGCATGTAGGCAATGCGCTGGTAGCCGTGGCTGTATATCAGGTGGCGATAGAGCTGCTCGCAGCCGCTGTGGTTGTCAACAATAATGGAAGGGTTGTCGCGCGCAACAAAATTTAGGCTGAGTAGCGGTGTCGGCTGGAACAGCGACAGCATCTGGTCGATTTCCTCCTCGTAGGCGCCAGCCTGGAGGGCGTTGGTGACGGCCAGTATGCCGTCCAACGGCACCCGGTAAGCCAAGTCAAAAACCAGGTTAAACTGGCGATTGAACAGTTGCGGCGAGTGCAGCTGACGACCGGGAAAATACACCAGGCGCAAACCGTATTGTTCGGCTTTGGTGTTGAGACCGCGCACCAGATTGCGCGCCAAATCGTCATCCAACTTGTGTAGCAAAATACCCAGGGTCTTCAATACGCCGGCTCCCGCTCTGATGCTGGCTGCTGCGCGGTCCGTTGGGGGCTTCGCCTTGCGGCCCTGGCTCCCACACGTACAGCGCGCGCCATTTCTGTAGGTTATTCAATTAGGCCTTTAAGTATAGGCGCTATTCGGCGGGTGTAATTTTTTCGCCCCGGTTTGTCGAGCCAGGGTTTTTGGCGACACATGGCTATTTCACTATTCGCGCGGGCGGCCTCTATACTCACAAAGGCCTTAAACAATTTGTCAGGCGTTTTGAATTGATTAGGGTAAATTCAGGCGGGGCATTGACAAGAATTTTGGCTTTGTCCAGGTTTCCTTAACCACCTGCCCGAACCACCTGCCCGGAATATCCCGTGGCAACCCGCATTCAGGAATATCTATGCCTCAGGAGCTAGCCCAGGAATTTGCCCAACTGCGCCAACAATTTATCGATGGTCTGGCACATCACGCCCACCAGTTGGGTCAGGTGTGGGGTCGGCTCCACTGGGAAACCTGGGATGAGCGAGGCCTAAACGATTTGCAGCAATTCCTGCACAAACTGGGAGCCACCAGTGCCAACTATGGTTACCTGGAACTGAGCAACGCAGCCCGGTATCTGGCAACCTACTTAGGTGAATTGCTGGATTTACAGCGGCGCCCGGGCAACAACGAATGCAATCATATAGACGAAAAAATTGAAGCACTTAAGCTGCTAATGCACAACGCCAGCCTGACCGCCCTACATCGACCCGGAATTCACTCCCCCACTTCGGCCAACCAGGCCAAGTTTAACGGCCAGCTGATTTACGTAATTGACGG
>CBINKF010000779.1:0-1634 GCA_966251115.1 uncultured Cellvibrio sp. | reverse complement strand
GGCGCCGCAGCGGGTGCGCTAGCAGCAGGCGCGGCGGCAACAGCACCAGCGGCGCCAGACAGAACCCCAATCAATGCCCCCTGGGAAACCTTGTCACCCACTTTGAGCGCTATGCTGGCGATAGTGCCGGCAGCTTCTGCGGGGATTTCCATAGAGGCTTTGTCAGTTTCCAGCACGATCAAAGAGTCGCCAGCGGCAACCTGATCGCCTGCTTTTACACAAATTTCAATAACTTCTACGCCTTCGGCACCACCAATATCCGGCACCAGCATTGGCACTTCGGTCGATGCTGCTGGCGCTGCAGCAGGAGCGGCAGCTACGGGAGCTGGTGCAGCGGCTGGAGCTGGCGCTGGCGCGGAGGCACCCTCGGCTTCCACTTCGAGCAGCAGGCTGCCCTGGGAAACCTTGTCACCCACATTGACCTTAATAGCGACAACCTTGCCGGATTTATCAGCGGGGATTTCCATGGATGCCTTGTCAGTTTCGAGCACCACAACTGAATCGCCCTCGGCGACCGTATCGCCCACCTTGACGGAGATTTCAATTACCTCAACGCCTTCGGCGCCGCCAATATCTGGCACGTTAATAGTTTGAATTGCCACTGTAATTCCTCACTAATCTGCGAATTCGATTAAATTTTATTCAATGCGAATATAACATCGCCCTCTTTGTGGGAGGGCGACGGAGTTATACGCTCATAGGGTCCGCTTTTTGCGGATCTATGCCAAATTTCTTGATGGCCTTGGCAACCACATCAGCTTTGATCTTGCCTTGGTCAGCCAGGGATTTGAGCGCAGCGATCACCACGAAGTAACGGTTGACTTCGAAGAAATGGCGCAGCTGGGTACGGGTGTCACTGCGACCAAAACCTTCGGTGCCCAGCACAGTGTAGTCGCCGGGGATATAGGCGCGCAGCTGCTCTGAGTAGGTTTTCAGGTTGTCAGTGGAGATAATGAATGGGCCTTGGGCGCCTTCCAGTACCTGGGTAATGTAGGGTTTGCGCGGAGCAGCAGTTGGGTTGAGCATATTCCAGCGGGTCGCGCGCTGACCGTCGCGGGTCAGTTCATTAACACTGGTTACACTCCACACATCGGCTTCAACATCAAAATCATTGCGCAGGATTTCTGCAGCAAAGCGCACTTCGCGCAGGATAGTACCTGCACCCATCAACTGAACGCGGTTTTTGGCCTTGCCAGCACCTTTTTCCAGTTGGTAGATACCCTTGATGATGCCCTCTTCGGCACCTTCTGGCATATCCGGATGCTGGTAGTTTTCGTTCATCAGCGAGATGTAATAGAACACATTCTCGTTGTTGTGGTACATGCGCTTGATGCCATCCTGAATAATCACCGCCAGTTCATAGGCATAGGTTGGATCGTAGGAGCGGCAATTGGGAATAGTGTTGGCAAACACATGGCTGTGACCGTCCTGGTGCTGCAGGCCTTCACCGTTCAAGGTGGTACGTCCGGCAGTAGCGCCCATCAGGAAGCCGCGCGCTTGCGAGTCACCCGCTGCCCAGGCCAGGTCGCCAATACGTTGGAAACCGAACATGGAGTAGTAGATGTAGAAAGGAATCATGGGTTTGCGGTAGTTGCTGTAGGCAGTCGCCGCCGCAATCCAGGAGGCCATAGAAC
>CBINKF010000778.1:0-1634 GCA_966251115.1 uncultured Cellvibrio sp. | reverse complement strand
GTGATAATCCTTCACATCCTGAGGGGTCAGATGGCGGATTTCGGGTTGCATAATCTGCCCGACTTTTTCTTCCAGACTCAGTTGTGCCAGTAGTTCGTCCAGTTTTTGCTCCAACGCTGGATCCTGCTTAACCTTACTGGTGACTTTTGGCCACAGCACTTTTTACCTCCGAGCGGTTCAATTGAACCTAACAATGAAACTTGCGAAGCTAACAGTGGAACTTGTCCAGTCAGCGACCGGATCAATTAAGATTTTATATTTGTATGCCAATCCCGCCAGCTCGGCCGCCGGTTCAAACGGCGACGCAAACAGCGCGGCAATGGGGGTGCCGGCAAGATACAAACGCGAAAGCGCGCAAACTACACGCAATTGACAGCGCTGTCAATTGTACACTACCTGCCCCCTGATTACATCAAGGATAGCGACCTCAACTTGTGGTATCCTCGCGCCCGATAACTATTCCCTATAATCCTTATAACACCACCACCAACGCACGTCTTCTTTGCTAGAAGAAATTGAGGAGTCACATGAGCCTATTACTGGTTGCAGATATCGGCGGCACTAATGGTCGCTTCGGATTGGTTGACTATGATCCCGCCAAAAGCAAAGCCTCAGGCAAAATCAACTACACCGCATCCCAGCAAATTACGCTGAAATGCGCCAACTACCCGGATATGGCCAGCATGATCAAAGCCTGCTGCGCCGAGTTTGGTATAGCCATACCCGCACACGCCTGCCTGGCAATCGCGGGCCCCATTGAAAATGGTCAGGCATCCATGACCAATCTCAACTGGAAATTCTCAATTAACAGCCTGCGCGATCAGCTGGGAATGACCACGCTGCATGTTATTAATGACTTCGCCTCGCTCGCCTATGCTGTGCCCTTTTTGCAGGATAACGAATTAACCACTCTCTATGCCGCCAAGTCCAACCCGGACGCCCCGATTGTGGTAATGGGACCAGGCACCGGCTTTGGTATGGCTGGTTTGATTCCAACCGGTGGCAACTGGAAAATTGTGCCGACCGAAGGCGGTCATGCCAGCTTCGCTCCCACCAACGACAAGGAGATGGCAATCAAATCCGTTCTGTTGAAAGAGCAGAGCCATGTCTCGGTAGAAAATATTCTCTCCGGGGGCGGTCTTGTTAACCTGTATCGCGCCCTCGCCCACGTCTATGATCAGGATGCCAAGCCCTACTCTCCCGCTGACGTCAGCACCAAAGGTCTATCCAACGAAGACCCGATTTGTCGCGAAGCGGTAACTACATTTTGCGACGTACTGGGTGAAGTGGCCGGCGATAAAGCGCTCTCCTGGGGTGCCAAAGGTGGTGTGGTAATTGGCGGAGGAATTACCCCCAAACTGGTGGATATTCTTCATGACACTCACTTTCTTGAGCGCTATAAAAACAAGGGCCCCATGGCCGGTTATGTCAGCGATATTTCTATTCGCCTGATTATCAATGATAAGGCCGCACTGGTAGGCTCCGCCGCCTGGTTGATTCACAACACCCCAGAACTCAAGCCCGCTTGATCAACCAAATCAACTAAGACAAATAAACCAAGACAAATGAACAAGGGAGCCAAGGCTCCCTTTTTTATCACCCCTGACTCGCCACCTCCGTCCTATGAACCAGCC
>CBINKF010000777.1:0-1634 GCA_966251115.1 uncultured Cellvibrio sp. | reverse complement strand
CCCAGGGCCTTGGCCAGCATGCGTTTGCCGAGGGTTACCGACTGGTGGTGGCGCTGGTGTTTGAGGTAGTGGCGAATGCCCGAGCGGGCTTTGGCGGACACCGCAAAGTTGAGCCAGTTGGGGTTGGGCTGGGCGCCCTGGGCGGTGATGATGGCCACCTTCTGCCCCGACTGCAGCGGCTGCGACAGCGGCGCCATACGGTCGTTGACCCGGCAGGCAACGCAGGTGTTACCTATGTCGGTATGCACTGCATAGGCGAAGTCCACCGGGGTGGCGCCGGTCGGCAGTTCGACAATTTTACCTTTGGGGGTGAACACATAGACCTCATCGGGGAAGAGGTCTATTTTGACGTTTTCGATAAACTCAAGCGAGTTGCCGGCGCGCTTCTGAATCTCCAACAAGCCCTGCACCCACTGGCGCGCGCGGCTGTGGCTGGCACTCAGGGTGTCGTCGCTGGAGGATTTGTAGAGGAAGTGCGCGGCAATACCGCTGTTGGCCATTTCGTCCATCTCTTTGGTGCGAATCTGCACCTCGATGGGCACCCCGTGCATACCCACTAACACCGTGTGCAGTGACTGGTAGCCGTTGGCTTTGGGGATGGCGATATAGTCTTTGAATTCGCCTGCCACCGGTTTGTAGAGGTTGTGCACCACACCCAACACCCGGTAACAGGTGTCCACGCTGTCCACGATAATGCGGAAGGCGTAAACATCCATAATTTCTTTAAAGAATTTCTTTTTGGTGCGCATCTTCTCGTAGATGCTGAACAGGTGTTTTTCCCGTCCTATTACCACCGCCGTTAAGTTCTCTTTGGCCAGGCGTTTTTCGAGCGACGTCTGGATCTGCTCCACCAACTCCTTGCGGTTGCCGCGCGCGGTTTTAAGCGCGGCTTGCAGGCGCGTGGCGCGCAGTGGATACATACAGTAAAAGCTGCGATCCTCCAGCTCCAGGCGCACATCGTTCATGCCCAGGCGATGGGCAATGGGGGCATAGATCTCCAGAGTCTCTTTGGCAATGCGCCGTTTTTTCTCCGGCGGCATGGCGCCCAGGGTGCGCATGTTGTGCAGCCGGTCGGCCAGTTTGACCAGGATGACGCGCAGGTCGTTGGCCATGGCCAGGGCCATTTTCTGGAAGTTTTCCGCCTGCTTTTCGGCGTGGGATTCAAACTCGATTTGGGTCAGCTTGGAGACGCCGTCCACCAAATCTGCCACGGCGTCGCCAAACTGGCCGGAAATGGCTTTTTTGCTGATACCGGTATCTTCAATGACATCATGCAACATAGCCGCCATCAGGCTTTGATGGTCCATGTGCATGGTGGCGAGAATGTCAGCTACCGCCAGGGGATGGGTGATATAGGCTTCGCCGGAGCGGCGTTTTTGGCCGTCGTGGGCCTGTTCGGCATAAAAGTAGGCGCGCTTCACCAAATTAATTTGGGAAGGGTCGAGATAAGACGATAGTCGGTGGCTCAGGGCCTCGATGGTTTGCACGTCCTACTCCGCTGCGGCTGGTTTGCGCTGACTTGTGGCTGCGCTTGGGGTTGAGCGGAATACCCACTCAACCCTGCTTGGGCTGCTGGGCCGCCGGGTTGCGGCAGCCACAGTTAGCTCGATCGCTTTAGGGTAAAGCTTAGATTT
>CBINKF010000776.1:0-1640 GCA_966251115.1 uncultured Cellvibrio sp. | reverse complement strand
AGCCAGCAAGCGCTCGCTGAGGGCGAGCGGACTCCAGCATTAGGCAGGTGATTAGGTTTTACCGGTAAATACGAAGGGCTTAGATGGCGCGGTAGAGAATCCCCGGATCGCAGCGAACCATTTCAAACAGGTCTGCCGCACCGGCCAGCCCCTCCGACGAACCCAGGAACAAAATCCCCTGGGGGCGCAGCGCGGCGTGGATTTTTTGCAGGATTTGCCGTTTCAACTCGGCGTTAAAGTAAATCAACACATTGCGACAAAAAACAATATCGAACTTACCCAGGCCGACGTAAGAGTCCATCAAATTTAACGGGCGAAACTCAATACGCTCTTTAATTAAGCTTTTAACCCGCCAGCTGGCTTCCGATTGTTTGTCAAAGTAGCGCTCCAGTCGATCCTGGGTTAGGCCGCGAATTACCGAGAGCTTGTCATACTCACCGCGTCTGGCCTGGTCCAGCACCGTCGGCGATAGATCCGTAGCCACAACCTGCACCGGGCGCACCAGGTTACCCATGGCCTGGCGCTTGTACTCCTCCACCATCATGCTGATGGAGTAAGGCTCCTGCCCGGACGAGCAGGCCGCAGACCAAATGCGAACCGGGCCAAACATGCGATTGTTTGGCGCCATCAACTGCGGCAAAAGGTTATTTTTAAGGTGATCAAAGGGGTAATTATCGCGAAACCAGAAGGTTTCATTGGTGGTCATGGAATCTATCACCTGCTCTTTTAGCTTGCGGTTAAACCCCTGTTTTAAGGATTTAACCAACTCGCTAAAGGAATTGAGCTTGTGTTCTTCCAGAATACGGCGAATGCGGTTGGTGACAAGATATTGCTTGTTGTCGCCAAGGGATATGCCACAGGCATCCTCTAAAAACTGGCGAAACTGATCAAACTCGGCCTGCTCAATTTGATCGCGGCTGGAGGCTTGGCCGAAGGGGGACGACTTATTACTCATATTTTCCAATTCCGGGTTACAACTTTTTTGGCTGAGGCGCCAAACGGCCCGCGTCGCCGCTAACTCAGGCCTGTTCCGGCGGGAGCAGGCTTTCACCGGTAATTGCCAGCACCCGGTCATTTACCCGCCGCGCCAGCTCATCCGGATGGAATTTGGCGAGGAAATCATCAGCCCCGACTTTGCGCACCATGGCCTCGTTGAATACACCACTGAGGGAGGTGTGCAAGATAATGTGGAGCTTTTTTAAATCCGGATGGTTGCGCACTTCGGCAGTGAAGGTATAGCCGTCCATTTCCGGCATTTCAATATCGCAAATAATCATGACCAGTTCCTGGTATGGGTCTTTGCCCTCTGCCAGCAAACCTTTTAGATAATCCAGCGCTTCGGCACCGTCCTTTTTCAAAGTGGTTCGAATGCCCATACTCTCGACCACGCGCTGGATCTGTTTGCGCGCGATAGTCGAGTCATCGACGATAAGTACGTGTTTTTGAACCACGCGATCGCCAATACCGTCTTCGATAACCCCAGCACTGATCTCCTCGCGAATAGGTGAAACTTCAGCGAGAATTTTTTCTACATCGATAATTTCAACCAGCTGCCCATCCACCTGGGTTACGGCAGTTAAGTAATGCTCTTTACCTGCGCCCTTGGGTGGAGGATGTATATCGCCCCAATTCATATTGAC
>CBINKF010000775.1:0-1643 GCA_966251115.1 uncultured Cellvibrio sp. | reverse complement strand
TGGTGAGCTGATTATGAGCAGGTTTTGCGGTCAAGATCAGCTTGCGCGTCCGCACGTGGAATTATTCGATTATCCTGGTATAAAACTGAATATTCAGTCTTCCATGATCTCCTTGGCTGAAGTGGCAGTCGGTACTGAGTTGGCACTTATGCGCACTGCTGGCGATGCGATTGAATTTGTTGTAATTGGTAAAGTTCATCGTCCTCAAGCATTGGTTTTGGACAGGGTGATTAGTGCAACTAATCTGCAGGGGGGGCATGGTGACCAAGAGGTTTTTGGTCAAAACCCATCCCCAAATCAGCAAAACTTGATACCACTTAGCCTGGATGGTGAAACGCGGCTAATTGAGGCCAAAGAGGAATTGGTGCTGCGCTGCGGTGAGGCGAGTATCACTCTTTCCAAAAATGGAAAAATAGCAATTCGTGGAAAATATATTTTGAATCGGGCTACCGGGGTTAATCGTATCCTGGGTGGTTCTGTTCAAGTGAATTAGCCGCTGTAAGGGCGTAAGTCTAATGCTTCAGCTCACCAACAACACCCCCTTCGTTGCCGGCTTTCAGGTGTTTCCCAATGCTAACGGCATAGACACGCTTTTCCTGGTGGTAAAAGCTACTTTTACTATAGGGGCGAACCTAACCCTGGCGGAACAACAGTTGCCGATACACCTGGTAGACGAGTATCTGGGCGAGCCAGGGGCATCGAGTTTAAAGGCTGTATCAGAGGCGCATATTGGCAAGGCGGCGACAGATGTGTTGTTGTTTGGTTTGGCCTGTAGCCCTGGTTTAAAGCCCGTAAAGGCAATGGATATAGGTATAGATATAGCCGGTCGACAAAAACTGGCCAGAGTTTATGGCAATCGCGTCTGGCGTAATGGTGTTCTTTCTGAGCCGGAGCCTTTTGCCAATATGCCGGTGGTATGGGAGCGGGCTTATGGTGGTAAGCGGGTTAGTGGCTCCTCCAGGCAAGATGTATTTAGTGAAAATCCTCTGGGTATTGGCTTTGGTGAACCGGAAGAAAATTCATTGGCGCCGAATATCGAGCCTTTTTCGCCCGCGAACAGCGCCAGAAACCAAGCTGTTGGGTTTGGACCTGTTTGCCCCAGCTGGCCAAATAGAGTGCAATATGCCGGCACCTACGATGAGCGTTGGCAGCGGGAGCGAGCTCCCTATTTGCCGCAGGATTTTAATGCCCGTTTTTTAAACTCTGCCCCGGCAGATCAAATATTTCCCGGGTTTATGCTCGGTGGCGAGGCGATTAGGCTGGTGGGTTTTCATCCCGACGGCGAACTCGCTTTTAATGTTCCGCGCGTAAACCTGATGGGCAAAGCGCAAATTGGTAGCCAGTTGCAAGAGGCGAGTTTCGATCTGGAAACTCTGGCAATTTATCCCAATCAAAAACAGTTCTCGCTTACATGGCGCGGCGCCCTGGCCTGCCCTCGCGGCCCCGCCAGCGTTAAACACATAACGATTAGCCTAAGCCGATAGAGATATATTGTATGGCACAGACAACGTTTGCTAACACCCGCGGTATTGCCCATAAAGGAAGTGGTGGCCTAAGCGCAGTCTTCCCAGATGTTTGTAAAACTCCCACACCGGGTGGTCCGGTACCCATTCCCTATCCCAACATTGGTAAGGCATCCGATA
>CBINKF010000774.1:0-1655 GCA_966251115.1 uncultured Cellvibrio sp. | reverse complement strand
CAGGTGCCCAGCTGAATTGTATTCAGCTGGGCACCAAGCATCTCATTGCACTTGTCCCAGTGATGCTTGGTGCCCAGCTGAATACAATTCACAACCTGCATTACTACCAGGATCTGATGGCGGCTATGCGTCAGGCGCTAAGTGAAAATCAGTTCGACGCCTTTTTGGCGGATTTTTACGGGCGTCAGGGCTTGGAAGTCCCGCCATTGACCCAATGATGTGAAAGCTAATTCTTGAGTTAATGCGCCCAATCTGGGCGCAGATTCATTGTTGTACGCCCTAATAAGGGTATAATCCGGCGCCCTTGACCATACCGCTTTTCGGATTTTTGGCGAATTGCGAGCAAGAAATAAACAAAGCTTCCATAACAGGAAGCTGGATAAGATGGGAAACCCCTATGTTAAATCGCTACCCGTTATGGAAATACCTGCTGCTGATCTTTGTGACAGTGGTCGGGTTTGTCTACTCCATCCCCAATATTTATATCCCTGATCCGGCCGTGCAGGTGTCTGGTGAGTCCAGTGCCAAGGTGATTGATGCGCCGGTTCTCAGCCAGATGGAGTCCGCTCTTAAAGACGCCCACATTGATTATTTTGGTGGCGAGGTCGATGGTAAGGCGGCCATGGTGCGGGTCAAGGATCGCGAACAGCAAATGCTGGCGCGCAAACTGATTCAACAATCCCTGGGCGATGGTTTTGTGGTAGCGCTTAAAAATGCAGCAACAACCCCCGCCTGGCTGCAGGCCCTGGGTGCCGAGCCCATGAAATTGGGTTTGGACCTGGCCGGAGGTGTGCACTTTTTGCTGGAGGTGGATACCGATTCTGCCATTGAAAAACGCCAGCAAATCGCCGCCGACGAAATTAAAGACAAGCTGCGCAAAGCCAAAATTCGCTATCAGGATGTAGATTCCAACAAGGATAACGACATAGTGGCGCGTTTCCGCAGTGTCGAGCTGCGCGATCAGGGTCTGAGTGAAATTCGCAGCGGTTACCCGCAAATGCAATTTATTAAAAAGGAAGCTGATGATGGCAGCGCGTCATTTATTGGCCACTTGAGCGAGCAGGCAATTAAAGTCATTGAAGATGACGCGCTCAGTCAAAACCTGATTACCCTGCGCAATCGCGTAAACGAGCTGGGTGTATCCGAGCCAATCGTACAGCGCCAGGGGCGCAATCGCATCATCGTACAACTGCCCGGTATTCAAGACCCGGCGGAAGCCAAGCGCGTAATTGGTAAAACCGCCAACCTGGAATTCCGCTTGGGCGCCAACCAGGACACGCTGGTGTCCAATCGTGAAGAGTTTCCCTACAAAGATGAAATTACCCAAATGCAGCGCGGCAATGCGGTGCTGGAAAAGCAAATTATCGTAACCGGCGACCATGTCGCCAATGCGCAAAGTTCGTTCGATTCCGAGACTAACCAGCCTCAGGTGAATATTACCCTGGACAGTTTTGGCGGTGAAAAAATGCACCGCGTGACTTACAAAAATGTCGGTCGCCAAATGGGTATCTTGTTTATCGAATACAAAAACCGCACCCAGGTTGTAAAAAATGACAAGGGTGAAGACGTCGAAAAAAATATTCAGTACGTCGAAAAGAAAGTGATCAGCCTGGCCACTATTCAAAGTGCGCTGGGGGTGCAGTTCCGCATTACTG
>CBINKF010000773.1:0-1657 GCA_966251115.1 uncultured Cellvibrio sp. | reverse complement strand
GTGAACCTCCACATTGGCGGGGTTATTAAATTGTTGCGGCATCCAGGCATTGGGGGTTTCGGCCAGCAGCTCGTTGGCTTTGGCAATGCAGCCGCCCATGCCCAGCTCTTTGGGGGTGAGCACCAGCTCCGCGCCCAGGGCCTTCATATATTTGCGGCGCTCAATCGACATGGATTCGGGCATGGTCAAAATCAGGCGATAGCCTTTTACCGCGCACACCAGCGCCAGGCCAATACCGGTATTGCCGGAGGTGGGCTCGATAATAACCGAGTCTTTGTTGATTAGGCCCTTAGCTTCGGCGTCTTCAATCATCGCCAGGGCGATACGGTCTTTGATGCTGCTGCCGGGGTTAAAACGCTCCACCTTCATCCAGACTTCTATATCGCTGCGAAACAAGTGATTGATGCGAATGTGGGGAGTATTACCAATAGCTTGGAGGATATTATCGTATTTCATAAGAGTCCCTGATGCGTGAAATGCCTGATATGTGAATGTCAGGCGGGTGAAATGTCAGGTGGATGAAATGCCAAGTGTGTGAATGATTGCACCTGGCGGGGTTAATTAATCACTCTACCGAAACAGTCTGGCAAAAAAAAGCGCTAAAGCTGACGCACTTGCCTGGATAGCCGGGTCAGCTTTTCGGTTTGGCGGCGATAGGCTATAGCTTCAAATACATCGCAAATTTCAACCAGGCGAGCCTTTAATTTGGGCTCGTCAACCTGCGCAATAAAATCGCGCAGGCTGGTTCCCGGGCTGCGTATCCAGCCGCGCGTCGCCAACTTGCGCTCCAGGCGCCGGATAAGGCGCACCTCCGGGGGTAGGGGGGCGGCGGTGGTGCGCTGGGTCATAATCCAGGCGAAGCCGCCAGCGCCGAGCAGTCCCAGGCCAATAAGCCACAGCGTCAGGCGCCAGGGCTCGTCGCCGCCCAGCCAGCGGTGTAATAAACCTTGTTGCGATTCGCTGTCGTAGTTGAGCACCCAGCGCTGCCAGGCGTAGGTGGCGGCATCCCAGCGCAACTGCAGTTGGCGCAGCAGCGCCGAGTTTTGCCAGGGGCTAACCACCAGGGCTCTATCCTCGGCACTCAGCGCCATATCTATACCCTGCTCGATGCGCTGCGGAGCGACGGCGGCGGTGGGGTCCAGGGTGTACCAGCCCAGCTGTGGCGACCAGACTTCGACCCAGGCGTGGGCATCGGATTGGCTGACCAGCAGATAGTTTTCCACCCGGTTCCAACTACCGCCCTGGTAGCCAACCACCACTCGCGCCGGCACGCCGGCGGCGCGCAATAAAAACGCGAAACTGCTGGCAAAGTGCTCGCAAAAGCCGCGCCGGGTATCAAACAAAAATTCGTCTACGGCATTTTCCCCCAGGGGTGGTGGCTTAAGGGTGTAGGTAAATTGGCGATTGAAGAGCGACAGTGCCCGGTCAATGATGGCTTGGTCGTCCAGGCCCAGGTCGCGCCAGCTCTGCGCGAGGGCGCGGGTGCGCGGATTTACCTGGGGCGGCAGGCGAAGGTTGTCAGCACGTTCGTCGGCGCTGAGTTGCACGGGTTCACTCAGGTCCAATGCCAGAGCCGAGGTGACGCTGTAGCGCAACCGTTGGGCTACAGGCTGGCGGGTCATCAACAGGTAGTCGCCGGTGATGCGCGCCTTGGTGT
>CBINKF010000772.1:0-1660 GCA_966251115.1 uncultured Cellvibrio sp. | reverse complement strand
CAATATAAATGGGCAAAATCAGTAGCGCCGGGGCGCGGAAGTAACCGACAAAAAAGAAAAACCAGTAAAAAAACTCTATGCGCCGCATGCGAAACACTGCCAGGTACATAGCCATTACGCCAGAAATTGAACCTGAAGCACCAATTAAAGGGGCGTTATTGTCTGGGTTGGCAAGCATGTGCACAAAACAGCTCACAACCCCGGAAACCAGATAGAACAACAAGAATCGCCAATGGCCTATAGCGGCTTCAACCGCAAAACCGCAGACAATTAAAAAAAACATATTACCCAGCAGATGCATCAAACTGCCGTGCATAAACTGGTAACTGATTAAACTGAAAAGGTGCCAATCGTCGGGTTTAAAACCATAGCTCAGCGCACTGGTGGATTGAATCAAGCGGTTAATGGCACGCCTTTCAATTATCCATTGATCATAAAAATCCTCGTAGAAGAAATTGCGCGCGTTGGTCTGCAGGTAGACATAAAAACCTTCATCCATTAACAGGTTTTGGATAATAGGCTCAAACTCCTCATCGCGGTAATTTTGACGAAACTCCTCCAGCATCTGAGTTTCGTTTTGCGCTTGCAGATAATTGGAATAAATAGGCCATTCGCGCTCAAAATATTCATGGCCCTGATAGCGACTAAACGCCTGAGCGAGCTTGCTTTGATCGTTACTCTGGTAAAAAAAGTAAATCAGAATATTGAGCAGCACCAGACTAAAAAGAACTAGCGGGGTGTAGCGCCAGGTGAACTGTTTTTCCGCTGGGACAATAATCATTATTAGTGCATTCCTTTAGAACTACTCGCAGGTTTTCGCGAGATCCGCCCGCAGGCGTTCGCGTTAGAACCTAGGGGTTAACGGCTGGTAAAATGTCGTCCAAATACTAACAAATCGGGCCGGTGCTGTCCCGCAAAAATAGCCTCTTTGCCCAGCGGCTAATTTTTAACCGCAACACTTCAGCTTTACCCTCCCCCAATTTCCCGTAAAATGCTGCCTCTTTATATCCAAACCCTTCGATTAGCCAATAACTAAGCCGTTTTGCCTATGTCCAGCACCCTTGATACCTTCGAAAACCATACGCCCATGATGCAGCAGTATCTGCGCATTAAAGCCCAGCACAAAGACGAGCTGGTGTTTTACCGCATGGGCGACTTTTATGAGCTGTTTTTCGATGACGCCAAAAAAGCCTCGGAGCTGCTGGACGTTACCCTGACCGCGCGCGGCAAGACCAATGGCGAGCCCATCCCTATGGCGGGTATTCCCTTTCACTCGGCCGAGGGCTATTTGGCCAAGCTGGTGAAGGCCGGGGTATCTGTGGCAATTTGCGAGCAAATAGGCGACCCAGCGACCAGCAAAGGCCCGGTGGAACGCAAGGTGGTACGCATAGTCACCCCGGGTACAGTCAGCGATGAAGCGCTGCTGGATTCGCGCCGCGACAACTTGCTTGTAGCCATTCATCAAGCTGGTGAAACCTGGGGCATCGCCTCTCTGGATATGGCCAGCGGTCGCTTTTTGGTATTGGAAGTGGAAGGTTTGGAAGCTGTGCTGGGTGAACTGCAGCGCCTGGCGCCCGCCGAGCTGCTGATCAGCGACCTGATCAGCACACCACAACTGGTGGAAAACCGTAAAGGCTTGCGCCGCCGCGGCCCCTGGGAG
>CBINKF010000771.1:0-1663 GCA_966251115.1 uncultured Cellvibrio sp. | reverse complement strand
GTTTGTTGATATCCCGGTGGCGCACCTGGACATCGCTAAAAAATTGATCAAAGTGCTTTTGCAATCGCTCGCTCATGTAGACCGAGCGGTGTTGCCCACCGGTGCAACCTATGGCAATGGTGATATAGCTGCGGTTGTTGGCCTGGTAGCGAGGCAACCAGCGGGCCAGGTAGTGCTCTATATCCTCGTACATTTCCTGCACGGTAACCTGCTCTTCAAGAAATTCTATAACCTCTTGATCTTTACCCGTCTGCGGGCGCAAGTTGGCCTTCCAATGGGGATTGGGCAGGCAGCGGGCGTCATAGACCAGGTCCGCATTGATGGGGATGCCGTGTTTAAAGCCGAAGGACTCAAACAAGATTGCCATAGTTGTTTCACTGCGACCAACGATTCGCTCCTTCACCAGGTCGCGCAGCTCGTGCAGGTTGAGGTGGCTGGTATCGATAATTTGATCGGCGGTATCGCGAATTGGTTCCAACAGCAGCTGCTCGGCGCTTATGGCCTCTTCCAGGCTGGTGTGTTTATCGCTGAGGGGGTGTTTGCGCCGGGTTTCGCTAAAGCGCTGGATCAACACTGGCGCTTGTGAATCGAGAAACAGGGTGCGAAAGGGCAGGTGCGCCTCTTTGAGGGTGGCAATCATCTGCGGAAAAATACTCAGGTCCTGCCAGGCATTGCGCACATCTATACCTATGGCAAATTTTTGCGAGTCGTCTTTGTGAATTTGAATTTGCGCCACCAGGGCCGGTAACAGGCTTACCGGCAGATTGTCAATGCAGTTAAAACCCACATCTTCCAATACATGCAGGGCAGTACTTTTTCCCGACCCGGATAGGCCGCTCACAATCACAAGATGCATGGGCTTTACTCGCTCAGCTGGGTTTCTGTCGCAGTCTCATAAAGTTCCCGGTCACTGCTGGCAGTGCGCAATTTTTCGCGGAAATCCGCGTTGCTTAAAGCACCGGCCAGGGCGGCGAGATTTTGCAGATGTTCGTCGTGCGCCTCTTCGGGCACGAGCATGGCAAATAAAATATCCACCGGTTGTGAATCTATTGCGTCAAAATCCACCGGGTCTGCCAGGGTGATAAGGGCGCCCAGGGTGCCTGCGCAGTTCTCCACCCGGCAGTGAGGTATAGCAATACCATGGCCTATACCGGTGGAGCCAAGGCGCTCGCGCGCGATCAGGCGGCGAAACAGGTCCTCGGCATCAATACTGGGGACATCCTGGGCGATAGTATTGGCTAACAGTTCCAGGGCTCGTTTTTTACTGCCCCCCTCGACACCGCAGAGGGTGCGCTTGGGGGTGATTAACGCTTGAATTTCCATGATGTTTGTCGGGCAGTCACGCTGGCTTAGCGGTGGCTGCGCATTTTCTCTTTGTGCTTAATCAGTTGACGGTCAAGTTTATCGGCCAGCGCATCTATAGCGGCATACAAGTCTTCGTGTACCGCATCGGCGAACAGGTCTTTACCGCTGACATGAATGGTGGCTTCGGCCTTTTGAACAAGTTTTTCTACCGAGAGAATAACGTGGGTATTGGTAATCCGATCGTGGTGGTTATCGAGCCTTTCAATTTTGCTGGTCACGTAGTCCTTAAGTGAGTCAGTAACTTCCAAGTGGTGGCCACTGATAGTTATTTGCATAGATACTTCCTCTCGACTTGCTC
>CBINKF010000770.1:0-1669 GCA_966251115.1 uncultured Cellvibrio sp. | reverse complement strand
TGGTGCGCGCGTCGCTCATTAACGATTGGCGAGCCCAGGTTCCCGAAAATGCCCCCAACCATTTTTTAGTCAACATTCCCGCCGACGAGCTGCAGGCAGTCCAAACAATATTGCGCACTGGCGGCGTAACTGCCCAGCCTGTTTATCCCATGGTGCGCGGGCGTTTGGTAGCTATTAACGGATCAGAAGTCGATGAAGCGCAAGCCGCCAAATCCAACGCCTTGCAGCGCGAATTGAATTTGACCTGGGCCGCGCAGATGGGCGCCGATAACAAACTGGTGGAAGGTGTCTGGTGGGATAAATGGCAAGGCGATGACAGTTCGTTACCGGGTATTTCTGTCGAGCAAAAAACCGCAAATGAAATTGGCCTGAAGTTCGGTGATAAGCTTAAATTCTCCATCGGTGGTTTGGATCTGGAAGGGCAGGTAGCCAGTATCCGCACTCTGGATTGGCGCTCCATGAATCCCAACTTCTTTTTTATCTTCCAGCCCGGCAGTCTGGAGCAGTTTTCGCCCACATACATCACCAGTGTTTATTTGGCGGCGAATCAAAAGCAATTGCTCAATCAACTCTTGCGCGCTCATCCAACAATTGTGGTAATTGAATTGGATCGGATAATCGCGCAGATTCAATCCATAGTGGCGCAGGTCAGCGATGGTGTGCTGTTGGTATTGTTGCTCACTCTGGTGGCGGGTGTTCTGGTGCTTTGGGCGGCGGTGCTCGGCAGTATGGAGGCGCGCAAGCAGGAGGCGGGGTTGTTGCGCGCCCTGGGCAGTTCGCGTCGCCTGGTGCAGGGTAGCATTACTGCCGAGTTTGCAATACTCGGCACCCTGGCCGGTGCCATAGCTATTCTGGGTAGCGAGGCACTATTATTTAGCCTGCAAACCTATGTTCTCCATACCCCAATTCAACCGCATTATTTATACTGGCTGATCGCGCCAGTAGGTGCCGGTTTGCTGGTGAGCAGCTTGGGTTATCTGGCCTGTCGGCCAGTTATTCAAACCCCACCGGCGATTGTTTTGCGCGAAACCTGAAGCAGCCCTAAGCACGGGGGGCCAGGTTTCGAGCCCCTCGGAGATGTATGAAATCCCTTCCTAAAAGTCGAGTCCTCGATAAAGGCCTATGGGGCATGAGCGCCCCTATGTTTGTCGACCAAGCGGTGACCTACACCATTCCCATGGTGGATATGTTTTTTCTCAGCCGCATTTCGGATAGCGCTGCGGCGGCAGTCGGCGCTGTTACCCCGCTGGTGTTTGTCGCCAATCAATTTTTGAGCGTTAGCGCTTTTTCCGGCGCAAGTATCGCCAGCCAGCGCATAGGTGCCAATGATTACCTGCGCGGCAACGCCACCATTGCCGCCTACGCGCTGTTTGTAGTGGGCTTAGCCTTGGTGGCCGCGCTGGTGGTAAATCACGGTGGGCCCTGGGTCGCCTCGGCCATGACCCTGAGTCACGAGGTTGAAGGTCATGCCCGGGTTTACCTTTCCATTATTGGTTGGATGGTCGCGCTAAACGGCCTGCGTGTTCTCTATCAAACCATTCTCAATATTTATGGCGAACCCCAGTGGAACACCCTGGGTAATATTATTTTGTTTTGCGTCAACCTCGCGGGCAATGCTATCGCGGTCTATGGTATCGGCAGCCTGGCGCCCACTGGCGTGGCCGGTGTC
>CBINKF010000769.1:0-1675 GCA_966251115.1 uncultured Cellvibrio sp. | reverse complement strand
CCGGAAAGGGCAACCTCAGTTACCCTGTCTCCTTTGGGATTATAAAGCCGACGCACCTCATCCATATGGGTGTGGCCGTAAAGAACCCCTTCAATTTCATTTTGATACTGCTCGGTAAGCACCAAAAATTGATTAACCCAGGTGAGCCCGGCTTCAGGTAAATCGGCCCACATATGGGTGTGACTGTGGCCATGGCTAATGTGGTAGGCATCCAGGCCCGGCGGAATATGCATAATGATATAGGCCTTCTCGCCTGCTTTTTTGACATCTGCCAACTGCTCAACCAGCCACTGCATTTGTTTATTGCCCGCATCCAACTGGCTAACACCGTCAACCGGGTTATAGCTGTGCCCCCAAATAATGGAATTGAGCGCAATAACTCTTAAACCATTAACTGGCCGTGCGGAATAAAAACCCAAAGTAGGCTCGGGGTTGGAAACAACACAGGGAGCCGTGCCACATTGGCCAGCGGCATTCAACGCCGGATAATTGGACCCGACTGCTGCCAGCAAACTAAAAGGTGTCTGCAGGTTTTCATCTGCAAAGGAATAGTAATCCCCCGCCAGGGAATCGTTATTACCCGGTGCATAAAGCAGCGGAATAGCGGTTCCGGCCACCAATTGCTGCAGGTCAGCTAAAATGGTTTGCAAATCTTTGTTGTGTGGGCCGCGCTCGTCTGGCGTCAGAAAACAACTGGGCAAACAGCTATAATGCCCCGGTAAATCACCGGTATACAAAATAAATTGGGGAGCGGGCTTGCGCGCAATCACTTCGGCAATTTTAGCTTTGGCAATAGACCATAACTGGGTGCCCGTATCCTTGCCGTAATCGGTGGTGTCACTGGTGGTATCCAGGTGAATGTCGGAAAGCAATATAAAATAGGGTTTATCCGAATAATCCACTTTTGGCACCGGCGACTTAATTTGCGCGGGCACCTTTTGTTGTGCAGATTCCCCACAACCAAACAGCTGCAAGGCAACATATAGAACACACAGGATTTTAAAAGTCTGCATGATTAATCCCTATCCAAAAAATTCATCATTACGTCCGCAGGCTTACAAAGCTGATTCGACTTGATTGTCACGCTTCAACATTTGTGTACCGCATTCACTAACCATCCAAATATCAATTTATTGGATTATCCACGCCCGCCAACTCACAGATATTGGTATCAAACCCGTCAATCGTCTTTTGGTTTTTGCGAACCCAGTAATTTTGAATGCCCTCTCGTCCCTGGTTATCCGCCCAATTAGTCAGCTGATCTCTATCACCCACAAAATCAAAATAGGGAACGGCCATGCCGCAGCTGCTCTGCACCATGTCGATGTGCAACAAAAAGATCTGGCGTGCTCCTGTATAACGGGGAAACAAGCTGGCGTATTTTTCCCATTCAGCATCGCTTTGGTGAAGCGCACGAGCTTGGCCATAGGCGCGCAATATAAGCGGCGCACCATCAAAGGCACACCACATAAGGGTCATGCGCGGGTTGCGCTGCACGTGGGCGGCAGTTTCATTGCCACTGCCCGTCAGGTTTAGCCAGGCGATAGTATTTTTATCAATAACTTTTAAACTATCACCTCCTTTGGGGGACAGATTTACTCGCCCCTCATCCACCGCCGTGGCGACAAAAAATATCTTTTGCTTGGCAATAAACTCTGTGTGTTTATCTTGCAAC
>CBINKF010000768.1:0-1682 GCA_966251115.1 uncultured Cellvibrio sp. | reverse complement strand
TTAAATCTTCACCAAAGTGGTGGCGACAGTGGGTGCCAGTGGTATTTCATGTGGACTACTGGGATTACCTGGGATGGAAGGATCCCTACGCCCAGGCCAATTTCAGCCGTCAACAACAGCGCTACCAGAGCCAGGGGAGTTCCGGTTCTGTGTACAAGCCGCAATTTTTTATCAACGGCAGTGAATGGCGCAGCTATTTTAAAAATCAGAGTCTGCCTGAGCTTCAGGCGCAACCCGGGCGCTTGAGTCTGCATATTCAACAAGGTCATTTTATAGCCACTTTTATCCCCCAGGTGCAGATCTATTCGCAACTGCGCTTACACCTGGCGCTATTGGGTACTGAGCTAAGCACCCAGGTAACTCGCGGCGAAAATGCGCAGCGTCAGTTGCATCACGACTTTGTGGTGTTACAGCAATATGTGCAGGACAAGGTGAGTGCGCAAAACGCGAGGTTTGAATGGCAGGGCAGCCTTAAAGCTGCGCCGGAAATTGCCCAGCGGGCAGGGCAGCTGGCCTGGGCCGCCTGGGTTGTGGATGAGGTTCAACACCGGGTGGTTCAGTCCACCGGCGGTTGGATAACGCCCTAGGGAACCTGTGAAAAATCGACGATTGTTGGACTGGGCTGCTATAGTGTGAAAATCTTGCCAAATCGCCAAACCCACAATAATTCGAAGGAAACCCTCTATGCCAATTAGCGACCAACTGATGGATGAAATTCGCGTACTGAGTATGTATGACGTAAGCAGCCATCAAAACGGCATTAAAGTCCACTCGGATGCCGAACCTGCCATTAAAGCTGCAGCTGAGCGCCTCTATCATAAACAACTTATCACCCAGGCCGATGGCGGTTATTTAACACCGCTTGGCTATGAAGCGGCCGTCCACTGGCAAAACGCTGTGCAAATTTTAAATTCGCGGATTAATTAACAGCGATTAAATTTCAATCCCATTCGTAAAAGTGGCCCATAGTCGTAAAGTAAAGCGCCGCGCGAATTAAGCGCTGATCGAGTTGACCCATAAGTTCTTTATAGCGCGCCAATTGCGGCGCATAGGTGTTAATTTCGCGCGCGCTAAATTCTGCAAGGCTTTCATCCACCTCCGGTTCGCTGGATTTGTAATCAATAATCCAGCGAATATTGCCATCGACAAAAGTCCGGTCAATGATCGATTGGCTAACACCCTGGCTGTGACTTTGTACTAAAGCCAATTCGCACTGGCTGTCCTGGTGGCGGCTGTCGAGTAGCCAGCGGCCGCGTTCATCGGCGAGGGTATGGTGCAGGGCCTGGTGAATTTTATCCAAGGCTTGGGCGCTTTCCTGTTTATTCCAACCCCATTGTTTTAGGCGTAATTGCCAGAGCGGTTGTTGTGCGGCAATAAATTCGCTCAGTGATTTTTCCTGGGCAATAAATTCGCTGATAACCAGTGTTTCCAACGCGCTGTGAATTAGCGTGCCTGTGTGGCGCGCCAGGCGATTGCGGCTGGTTTCGGCGTCCGGTAAGTTGCGTGGATTTTCCTGCATATCGGCACTAAATTCGCGTCCGCGATAAGCTTGCAGCAGTGGGTGAAACTCTGCTTCCGGCCTGCGCCAATCCCGACGCAAACGCGCGATGGCCTGGTGGCTGTGATCGCTGCCCGTGTTCAATCTGCTGTCTTGATTAATGGGGCGTAGCTGATCCTGTATC
>CBINKF010000767.1:0-1688 GCA_966251115.1 uncultured Cellvibrio sp. | reverse complement strand
ACCACAAGCAATTTACATATTCCAGCGAGCTGGAGTTTTTTACTGGACTCGCCCATGATTCTCGACGACCAGTTTAATTGGCACCTGGGCCTCGGCACCCTGCAAGCGATACAGCAGCACAACCAAGTCAACAGCAAACGCCCAATGATGACCATCGGGCGCGGTGTGCTGGGTTATTTGGATGGCATTTTTAACTGGAGCCTGAACCGTCGTTATATTTATCGCGTATTGGACCCCAACGAATACCAAACACTGTTTGACCTCATTGATGAAGCCAATGCGCGCAACCAGGAACAGGACCCGCTGAGCGGTGTCAGAGGCAAGGTGAAGCTCAAAAAAGCGGAGCCGGCTTCGCCACCGCGCACGCTTTACTATGGCCGCGCTTTCCACCGTTTTTTGGCAACACTGATCGATTGCTCGCTGATTTATGGCGTAATACGCGCACTCGATTTTGTATTCGCATTTTTTACCGATCGCTCTATGGGGTTAGCATTAATCCTCGGCTTAACCTTGGGTGTTGGTTATTTTTGGCTCGCGGAAAGCTCGCGCTTTCAATCCACCCTGGGCAAAAAATGTTTCGGCCTGGTAGTAACCAATCGCCATTTCGAACGCATGGGCTGGGGCCTGGGGCTGTGGCGCACCCTGGTATTTTTTGCCAGCTGGGGGCTTGGGTATTTGACCCTGATAGTCAACGCGTTTATGGGCGACAAACTGGTTCACGACCGCGCTTCGCGAACTTTTGTCATTGATACGCGTCGCTCGCGTCGCGAGCAAATATGAATTGGAAACTTTATGAATATTGATCAACTCAACCAAACTACCCAACAGGCGCTGGAAGCGGCAGTGTTTCGCCGCCTGTTAGCGCACCTGGACAACCGCAAAGATGTACAAAACATCGACCTTATGAACCTCGCCGGTTTTTGCCGCAACTGTTTAAGCAAATGGTATGTGGCGGCGGCCGCCGAACAGGGCTTGAGCCTGGATTACGAGGATGCGCGCACGCGCATCTACGGCATGCCCTACAGCGAGTGGAAAACCCAATACCAACAGGAAGCCAGCGCTGAACAATTAGCGGCGTTTAACCAAAATACCGCCAAAGAATAAGTCGCCCGGGCCTGTTCACATATTATGCGGAGTGCACCATGAGTGAGATTCAATACCCGATAAACGGCAGCTGCCAATGTGGCCAGGTCAAGTACCAATTGCTTTCCGCACCGCGATTGGTGGTGGCCTGCCACTGTCGTGAATGTCAAAAACTGTCCACCAGTGCTTTTAGCATTACCGCCATGGTAGCGGCAGATCAGCTGGTGTTGAGCGGTGAGCTGCACCACTGGGAGCGACTTGCCGATAGCGGCAATCGCAACTGCGCCAAATTTTGCCCTGGCTGTGGCAATCGCATTTACCATTACAATCCAGATGCCCCGGGGATGATTAAACTCAAGCCCACTAACCTGGACGACACGCGCATACTGGCACCACAGATGCACGTGTGGGTCAGCGAAAAAATGCCCTGGTTTGAAATTCCCGCGGGGGTGCCACAATTTTCCACTCAACCACCGGGCTAGGGAACTTCTGGGCCAGATTAGTCAGTCACCGAACCAGAGGCTAGCCAATCATCGGCCTAGATGACTACTCGCCCAGCTCGAGATCCACCAACGGCAGCCTAGATTCCAGAGTTAGTGCACCTG
>CBINKF010000766.1:0-1690 GCA_966251115.1 uncultured Cellvibrio sp. | reverse complement strand
TACTTTGGCCTCTGTTAACGTTGACTTTTCGCAATTTGGAGGTGGCTCTGCAGTATCCGCAAGCAACAGTGGCGGTATTTGGACAGCAACATACACGCTGGTGGCTGGCGCTATAAATGCCAGTAATCGCAATGTATCCCTGACTGTAAGTGACAACGCAGGTAATTTAAAAACAACTGCTGATACCAGCAATGCCACTGTTGATACTTCTGCGCCTGTTGGCCACAGTGTCAGCTTCGACGACAGTGCAATTAATGGCTCTGAAGCTTCTGCAATTAGCTTTACATTTGCCGGCGCAGAAGTAGGTGCGAGTTACAGCTACACCATTAGCAGTAGTGGTGGCGGCACGCCGGTTACTGGCTCTGGCACCATAGCGACAGCCACTGATCAAATCAGCAGTATTAATGTTAGTGGTCTTACGGATGGTACTTTAACTTTATCGGTTACTTTGACAGATTCTGCAGGCAATGCAGCAGCGGCGGTAACTGATACGGCAACGCTGGACATAACTGCCCCTGCTGCGCCATCCACACCGGATTTGGATAGCCTCTCAGATTCAGGTAGCAGCAATACTGATGATATAACCAATAACACAACCCCCACAATTATCGGTACGGCAGAGGCTGGCAGCACTGTAACTCTCTACGATACCGACGGTACAACAGTGCTGGGGTCGGCTGTGGCGACGGGTGGAAACTGGAGTATCACCGGCAGTGCCCTCAGTGAAGGTGCCCATACTCTTAGTGCAAAAGCAACTGATGCGGCGAGTAATGTGTCGGTTAGCTCCTCTTCTTTGGTGGTGACCATCGATACCACGGCGCCCGCTAAACCTGCGGTTCCAGATTTGGCCGATGCTTCAGATGCAGGCGCCAGTAATACTGACGACATTACTAATTTGGTGAACCTGACCCTGCAAGGTACGGCGGGATCTGTTGAGGCCAATACCCAATTGCACGCGCGCTCTACATTAGATGGTGGTTTAACAAATGGAACCGCCAACGCCGATGGCAGTTGGAGTTTCGCGGTACTCAGCCTGACTGAAGGCACCCACGGTTTATCGATTCAAGCAACTGATGCTGCCGGTAATACCAGTGCCTATTCGGACGCATTGTCAGTCATTGTTGACCAGACCCTACCAGCCATCACCGGTGTTGCTTTTGACCAGGCCAGTGTGCTCGCGGCAAATCAAACAGCAATCAGTTTTAGTCTCGCGGGTGCAGAGACAAGTACCAAAGCAAGTTACTCGATCACCAGTAGTAATGGCGGCACGCCGGTAACCGCAACTGATGTGGATATCAGCGCGGCTAATCAGCAAATCAGTGGCGTTAATTTGAGTGGGTTAACTGATGGAACCCTGACGCTCAGCTTGACCCTGACAGATGCGGCAGGTAATAGCAGCAGCGCGCAAACCGATACTATTACCAAGGACACAGATGCTCCCGTCAACAATGTTCCGGGCGCACAAACCACCACAACCGTGGAGCCAATAGTATTCCAGGGCGCTAATTACATTGGTGTATCTGATGGTGGCAGTTTGACCACGGTGGTTTCTGTTGGCAGCGGTAGCCTCACGGCAATTACCAGCGGCAGCGCTGGCGTGTCGGGCAACGGCACGGCATCAGTAACCATTACTGGTACGGCCTCGGAAGTTAATACCGCACTTAATGGTATGACCTTTGCGCCGGGCGGT
>CBINKF010000765.1:0-1692 GCA_966251115.1 uncultured Cellvibrio sp. | reverse complement strand
CGCGCGGTATCCATGGTGCTCACCAGGGTTTGGTAATCAGTATCTTTTTCCGAGAGTATGTACAAATCTTTTTTGTCTACGCCTTTGTCCTGTAGCAGACGCTTGGTTTCCTGCAGAACTGACGAGAGCAATTTAAAGTCGTATTCACCGTCGGATGTTTTTTCGATCCACTTGAGTTTTACGCCGGCGGGATAATTCACTTCAAATTTATCGGGGCGAATAATGATTTCCAGCTGCTGGGGCGGCTCTTCGGTAACGGGAATACTCGAGTCGGCCTGGTCCGGCAATTTTAAATCCAGAATGGTGGTACGCGAGAGAACCATGCTCATCAACAACACCGGCACCAATATGATCATCAGATTCATAAAGGAGGTGATGTCGAGATCCGGGTCCTCTTGGTGACGCCGTTTAATGCGCATATGCAAATCCTCTAACTGATGAAAGAGCTACTCAATCAGCAGCGGTTGTTACTGTGCGCTGGGTTTTGCTGAAGTATCCTGAGTGCGGGTACGCGGTACATCCTGCACATGAGCGATGATGTTCAGGCACTTAACGCCTGCCATTTCCAGGCTGTCGATAATCTCGGTGGTTTTACTTTGCAGCATCGAGTGGATAATCAGCAGTGGAATTGCTGCCACCAGACCAAAAGCGGTGGTGTTCATTGCCACCGCAATGGACGAGGACAGGAGTGCCGCTTTTTCAGCGGGATCGGCGTTGGCTACGGCGGTAAAGGCGGCGATCAGGCCGATAATGGTACCCAGCAGACCAAGCAGGGTAGAAATGTTGGCCAGAGTTGCCAAGTAAGCCGTGCGTTTTTCCAAACGCGGCATAGCTTCCATGACGCCCTCTTCCATCGCCAGTTCAATGTCATCGCGGCGCGGTGACTGCGCCATGCGCACCACACCGGCGGCGATAATACGCGCTATGGGCGCGGTGCTGGATTTAGCCAGGTTAACCACACTGGCGTAATCCCTTTTTTGCAGCAGTGGCAGAATGCGATCAAACGCTTGGCGATTGGACGCCTTGGCGGTGGTGAGCACTATCCAGCGCTCTATGGCTATAGCCAAACCCACCACCAGCACTATGGCGATGGGGTACATGAAGCTGCCGCCGTCTTGGAAAAAACGAATTAAAGTATCCATATTGCTAATGCCTCTTACTCAAAAAATAAAAATGGGTTTGTGTAAAAAATTATTGTGAATCTGTTTCCGAATCCAACTCGCCGGAGGCTTCCAGTTTGCGCACCAGCTCCTCGCGCTCCACATGACCGAACACCGCATCGGCCTGGCTGCTAAGGGTTTGTATACCCATTTCCGGCGTCTCGGGTGACTGCCAGGGCATAATATAAAGTACACGCGGCTGCTCCTGGCTGCCGGTTACTGTGGTGCGCAAATTGATGGTGGCCGAGTCGACCATTTTTTTGACTGGCTGACTGGGCTTTTCATTGGCTGCCGGCTTTGGCGTTTCTGCTTTTTCCACTGCAGTTGCAGCTGGTGCAGCCTTGTTGTCGGATTGGTTTGGCGCTGTTGCAGATTGCGCCTGGGCATTTAATGCAGCGCCCAGGCACAGTGCCAATGCAATAAGCTGCTTACTCATGGCCGGTCTCCTCGCTCGCACCATCTGCTCCAGTTGATTCGTCACTGGAGGCATCTGTAGAAGTTTCACTGATTGCCGATGAGGTCTCTGCGGCTG
>CBINKF010000764.1:0-1699 GCA_966251115.1 uncultured Cellvibrio sp. | reverse complement strand
GAATTTAAACGAACAGTATTTAAGCGAACATCAAACCAACCCTTGCAAAACATCTACTTTCTAGACCATAACAATCTATAGACATATGTGGTTATTGCCTAAGCTGATAAAAACATGCGGACGCGACAAGGCTATTGCTTTTATAAACACTACAGCCTGCGCAATACCACTACAGCCTTTGCAACATGGAGAACGCCTATGAAAAAAACCCTGATCAGTCTTGCCCTATTTGGCTGCGCAACCTCGACCTTTGCCGCCGATGCCTACAATGGCCGCATAGGCGGCATGGGCGGTGCAGGTTATGTTACGGCAGACTACAGTGATGGCCTGGTGCTCAACCCCAGCTTAGCCGCAGATTATAAAAAAGATGATGACTTTGCCCTGGTACTTAACGGTGGAGCCCTGGGCGATGATTCAGATCATCTGATCGATGGCCTTAATGATCTGGTGGATTACACGGACTACTTAAGCAGCATTACTGATATTCAGGATCTCTCGCAGGATAATATCGACCACCTAAAAAACCTGATGAATGCTGTTGACGATAAAAATGCCCACGCCAACTTTGGCGGCAGCCTGGTCGCTGCCATTCCCAACGCGGTAATACCCATGGCGCTGGTGGCTAAAGTCAGCGGCCAGGTGTCGCTGACAACTCTGGTCGACGAAAACGACTACACCCTTATCGACAATAGCCTTAACAACCCTTTTAATCCTGAGGACCTGCAATCTTCAGCTATTGGCACAGGCGCCGCCGTGGGCGAGGTTGGATTGGCGCTCGCCAAACGCATTGCCTACGACGATAGCCGCGCGCTGTTAATCGGGTTAACCCCCAAGCGCCTGGAGGTCAAAACGATTGTGTACAACGCCCAGGTATCAACCTTTGATGAAAACGATTTGGATGCTGATAACTATACGCTAACCAGTCATGCCAGCAATCTGGATGCGGGCGTCACCTATATTGATGGCAATATGCGCTATGGCTTAACCGCCACCAACCTGAGCGACAAGAAATTTAAAACTGTCTTGGGCGGGGAGTTTGAACTAAAACGCAAAATTACCGCAGCAGTTGGCTATACCAATGACTGGGCGAAACTGGAGTTGGCGCTGGACTTGAATTCTACTCCTGCATTTGGCTTGGGTGGCGACACCAAAATGTTGCGCGCCGGTGTAGAAGTTTCACCACTCAGTTGGCTACAACTGCGCGCCGGATTAATGCAGGATCAGGAGGGCACTGAGGCCGATGCCTATTCCTTTGGGCTGGGGCTATCCCCTTTCGATACCGTCAATCTGGATATTGCTTACTTTACCGGCGACAAAGACACCAAGGGTGCTGCTTTGCAGCTAGGTGTTCGTCTCTAAATAAATCACAAAAATGCGCCTGCTGGGCGCATTTTTTCTTTCATTATTTTTTATATCGCCAGGTCGGTTTTTACTAAAACCATAACAATCTGCGCCGGTTAAAAGCAAAGCGCCCCGCTTAAGATCAAACCGTCTTACTTAAAACTTAGCCAACAGCCGGGTTAACTCCTTGTCCAAATCTCGCTGCACCTGGACCAGCGCCTGGCCCGCATTAATTAGCGCGTAGCGCTCTGGCGCCGCCAGTGCCCGCGCGCGATAGGCAGACCTAACCCGCTCAAAAAATTCAAGCGTCTCACTTTCAAACCTATCCAGTTCACCGCGCTGGCTGGCGCGTGCCAAA
>CBINKF010000763.1:0-1701 GCA_966251115.1 uncultured Cellvibrio sp. | reverse complement strand
AATCGAACCATAGGCTGAGTCAGCACTTAAGGGCAATTGGCATATTGCCTCCCAGGTGATTTGCACATTGGTTTTGGTGACTGCTTCCTTGTCTTCAATGGGGTCCTTGTCAGTCTGCCCCGGTGTATTCCAGGTGCCATCTATACAGACGACCCAAGTAGTAGACATATGTATTTTCCTTATAGGTAACAGGTAAGTAACCCTTAGAAATCGCACTTTACCATCAAATTTTGCACGCACAAAAAAGGTGGCAAAGCCACCTTTTGATTTTGCAAACCCTTGCTTATCGCTGCATATCGTACTTGCGCATTTTCTCCACCAGGGTGGTACGCCTGACACAGAGTTTATCCGCCGCACGCGCAACCACACCGCCGCAGTCATTCAGTGCCTGCTGGATTAAACTCATTTCAAGGTTGCAGATATATTCGCGCAAATCTATGCCCTGTTCCGGCAGCAGCGGAGTGTCATTCATATTAACGTAGCTGGCACCACCAGACTGATCGCCATTTTCCACCAGCGGGCGCGCAAACTCTTCATCCGTTACATCCACATGGCGATATTTGGTAGGCAGGTCCTGCACGCCGATTACGCCATAGGGATGCATGATTGCCATGCGTTCGACCAGGTTGGCCAACTCACGCACATTGCCGCTCCACTCGTGTTGGCAGAGCGACATAATGGCAGCCGAATTAAAACGAATAGAGCCGCGCTGTTCGCTCTCCATACGCGAAACCAATTCATTAATTAACAGAGGAATATCTTCGGCGCGCTCTTTCAGCGATGGCAATTCAATGGGGAATACATTCAAGCGATAATAGAGGTCCTCGCGAAAGCTATTGTCGCTTATCATCTGCTCCAGATTGCGATGCGTGGCCGCGATGATACGCACATCCACTGCCTGGGTTTTATTACTGCCCACACGTTCGAAACAGCGCTCTTGCAACACACGCAGGATCTTCACCTGCATATTAAGCGGCATATCACCAATTTCATCGAGAAAAAGTGTACCCCCTTCGGCCAGCTCAAAGCGCCCGGCGCGCGTGCTGATTGCGCCGGTAAAAGCACCTTTTTCATGCCCGAATAATTCGCTTTCTAAAAGCTCAGCGGGGATAGCACCGCAATTGACTGGAACAAAGGGTTTATCGCGGCGCGGTGAGTTGTAGTGCAAATTGCGCGCGACCACTTCTTTGCCGGTGCCGGATTCACCGGTAATAAGAACCGAGACATCTTTGTCAGCAACCTGGCTCATCATCTCGCGCACATTTTGAATTTCGCGGCTGGTGCCCACCAGGCTGCGAAACAAATGAACCGCGCGACGCTGAGGTTGCCGCTTGGAACTGGATTGAGCTTCGCGATACAACTGCGCGCGATGCAGGGTATCAACTAATTTGTTGTATGTGGGCGGCACCGAGAGTGTCGCTATGACCATAAACCTATAGGCTTCTTCCAGGTCATCTGCCAGGTGCTGGTTCTCGTCCCCAACCAGAACTACGGCCAGCTCATCATTCCAGGCGCGCAGTTCTTTAAACAGTTGCGCGGGTGCCTGATGGCTATCGCGGATATCGCCAATAAAGATGGCGAGGTCAATGTGGTAGATTTATCCAAAAGCCTTGATTTAAAAATGCCCACTGTGACGAGCATGGTAAAAAAGCTGGCGAAAAAGAAGCTGGTTCATTATGAAAGTTATAAGCCACTACGCCT
>CBINKF010000762.1:0-1705 GCA_966251115.1 uncultured Cellvibrio sp. | reverse complement strand
TGATGGAGGTGCCCAGCCTCAGATCTTACAGCAGCACCATTTATACACTTTTGGCGGAGCTGTACACCAATGCCCTCGAGCATGGTGTGCTTGAATTGGATTCCAGCCTCAAAAAATCTCCCGAGGGGTTTGCGGAATACTACCGTTTGCGCGAGGAGCGCATAGGCTGTGTGGAATCTGGCAGCGTGAAAATTTTCATCCAGCACAAAACCAATGAGCAGGGTGGCCACCTGTTAGTGCGGGTGGAAGACTCGGGTGCTGGCTTTGACTACACCCAGCGAAAAGGCGACGCGCTCCACAGCCTGGCCTATAGTGGAAGGGGTATAGCCCTGTTGGAAAACCTGTGTAGCCAAGTGCGCTACCTGGGCAAGGGTAATATTGCCGAAGTGGAATTTAACTGGATAAGAGATGATTAACCTGGGAATCCAATGCATGAGCCATCTTGATTATGAAGCCCTGAATACACTTAAGGACGTCATGGAGGATGACTTCGAATTGCTGATTGAAACCTTTATCCAGGATTCCAACGAGCGCTTGCAAAAACTGCAAGCCATTATCAACAGCGCCAACTCAGACCTCATACGCCGCTCGGCCCACAGCTTTAAAGGCAGCAGTAGCAATATAGGTGCAATGACCCTCTCGGGCCTGTGCGCCACTATGGAAAAAAAAGCCATGGCCGGTAACTTTGAAGATATGGAAGTTGACCTGCGCGCAATAGAAAGCGAATTTCAACAAGTGGAGGCCTTGTTGCGCGATATGCTTTAGGTTTCCCTCTGCGCCAGCTTGGCGAGCTCCTCTCAGGCTCCTGGTCTTCTTGGCACCCATCTTGCGTTATAGCTGCTAAACCTCACGATCTAACCGTCGCAGCGGCAACAACTTGCCGTCGGCGCCGGGTTAACTTGTGTGGAGCACCTTGTCCAGCAGCTGGAGCTAAACATGCAGAATGGCAGCCTGATCAATAGCCTTCTCAATCTAAATACCGCGCCTACCGCTAATTCGCCCGCCAAAGTAGCCTCCAGGCCAGCGTCAGCAGTGGATTTTCAGCGTTTGGTGGAGGTGTCCCACGCGGAATATAACCGGCCTAAAGTTGCCGCTTCGGCGACTAATAATAGCGACTCGCGTCCGTCTCGCCCAGAACCACCTGAGGCAGCCTCGGCGCGAGACAATCGCACGCCTGAAGCTGCAGATGCACGGGTGGACTCTGCCGGTAAACCCGACGACCGGGGTCAGGATAGGACGGTTCCGGCGCAAGACGAGCCTGAACCGACAGAGGCCAAAGCTTCACCTGCAAAAAGCGACTCACCCGATAAACCTCAGGCTGGTGATAAAGCCGCAGCTAAATCTACAGACGAAACCGCTGACACTGAAGAGCAAAATCAGGACGCGAAGCTGCTCGGTGCAACTGAGCAATCAGCGCTGGAATCTACAATTCAAACAGCCAAAACGACTTCGCCGCTTGCGGAGCAGTCGCTGTTGCACACTGCGGGTGATGCGGAAGATAGCAGCGATGAAGCGACGGGAGGCAAATCTTCGCCTTTGGATGGTACTGACCTGACCAATCCTTTGTTAGCCTGGCAGATGCTCATACCTCAAACGCAAGCGGCGGATGCCGGACCATTAAAGAGTGATTTGTCGTCCGCCTTGGTACCTGGTCCGCTGGCCCAGGCAGTGGCCAATATCAACCGAGCAATGGGTGATGCTGAGG
>CBINKF010000761.1:0-1713 GCA_966251115.1 uncultured Cellvibrio sp. | reverse complement strand
ACCTATAGCCACACCGAGCGAGTGAGTAATGCCATGGCTGGCACAAAACCACATGGCCACACACATCGCCAGAGCACCCAGGGTGCCTGCACCGTATACCACCAGGGAATTTTTCATATTACCTCTGAGAATTGAACATGTTTTACCTGCGCCAATCCTGACATGCTTTGTCTTGGCGTGACGTTAAATTTAGCGGAAAAGTTATTGGTTAGCTTGGTACCCGCTCACATACTTAGTGTACCCGTTCACATTTAGTACCCGCTCACACTTGCTAACACAAGCTTAACACTTGGCAGCGGGCTTGTGGTCGTCAAAACTGTTAGAATAGCTGTCTGAAATTTGTTCACTGGTTAATTTATGTTTCGTTTTTTTGAAAGTTTAATCAAACCCTTTCCTCCGCAAACACCTGTTGCTCCGCCCAAAAATCTGTTCGGTTTTTGCTGGCACTATTGTCGTGGTGCAGAGGTATATTTATTGGGCATGGCGGTGTTTACCGGCTTGATAGCGGTTTTGGAAGTTTCACTTTTTGGCTATCTGGGCAAACTGGTGGATATTCTCAACCAGCACTCTCCCAGCAGTTTTTGGCAATCTGCCAGCAGCGAATTGGCGCTAATGGGTTTTATTGTCCTCATAGGCCTGCCCGCTTCGGTGTTAATTCACTCCCTGCTCATGCACCAGACATTGCTGGGCAACTTCCCCATGCGTATTCGCTGGCAAGCGCATCGTTATTTACTGGGTCAGAGTTACCAGTTTTATCAAAACGAATTTGCCGGACGTATTGCCGCCAAGGTTATGCAAACCGCGCTCGCTGTACGCGAAACCATTATGAAATTGCTGGACGTATTGCTTTATGTCGTGGTGTATTTTTCCGGCATTCTTATTCTCGCGGCATCACTCGATTACCGCCTGGCACTGCCGCTAGTTGCCTGGCTGCTGGCCTACTCCGCCCTGCTCTATTATTTTTTGCCGCGCCTGGCCAAGGTTTCCGCAGCCCAGGCAGATGCGCGCTCGGACATGACCGGCCGCTTAGTGGATACCTACACCAACATTTCGACGGTAAAACTTTTTTCCCACTCCAACCGCGAGGCGCAATACGCCAGGCAGGGTATGGAGCATTTTCTCACCACCGTTTATCCGCAAATGCGCCTGGCCACCTGGCTCAGTAGCGGTGTGTGGATCATTAATGCACTGATGATATTTGCCGTTGCCGCCACCTCCATCTGGCTCTGGTCAAACGCCGCCATCACCACTGGCGCCATAGCCACCGCCATAGGCCTGGTGCTGCGTTTAAATGGTATGGCGCAGTGGATTATGTGGGAGGTTTCTGCACTATTTGAAAATATAGGCACCGCGCGCGATGGCCTGAATACTCTCTCGATTCCCCGCGAGGTGCAGGACGCTGCAGACGCCCAACCGCTGCAGATCAGTCACAGTAAAATTGATTTTAATAACGTGGTATTTAACTACGGCAAATACGATGGCAATCTGCTCGATCAATTTAATTTACACATCAAAGCCGGAGAAAAAATTGGTCTGGTGGGCCGTTCCGGCGCGGGCAAATCCACGCTGGTCAATCTATTGTTGCGCTTTTATGACGTGAGTGCCGGCCAGGTGCTGATTGATGGACAGGACATTGCCAAGGTGCAGCAGGAGAGCCTCCGCGCCCATATAGGGATGGTGACTCAGGACACCTCGCTGTTGCACCGCTCGATC
>CBINKF010000760.1:0-1715 GCA_966251115.1 uncultured Cellvibrio sp. | reverse complement strand
CGCTTGATTGTGGAGCAGGAGCAACAAGGTCTGGAGCGAGCGGAATACGGTAAACAACAGCTCAATCAGCTCTCTAAACAGCTACAGAACGACTTTGGCAAAGGCTTTGATGTCAGCAATTTGCGCAATATGCGCCAGTTCTACCTTACCTTCCCAAAACGCGACGCACTGCGTCTCGATTTAAGCTGGACGCATTACCGCAGCCTCATTCGCATCGAAAACCCGGCAGCTCGGGATTGGTATGCGTGCGAAGCGGCCATGCAAGGCTGGAGTGCCCGTGCGTTAGAACGCCAGATTGGTGTTCTCTATTATGAGCGTTTGCTGGCCAGTAAAGAGCAGCAGCCCGTTGCGGAAGAGGCACAGCTAAAAACCCGCCAGCTAAGCGATAGCCCTAAAGATTACCTGCGCGACCCCTACATACTCGATTTTCTAAATCTTCAAGACAAAACCTACCAAGAAAGTGATTTGGAACAGGCGATTATTGCCAACCTGCAACAGTTCTTGCTAGAGCTGGGCAAGGGTTTTGCGTTTGTAGAGCGCCAACAGCGTATCCGCACAGATGATGGCGATTATTTTATTGATCTGGTGTTTTATAATTTTCACCTGAAGTGCTTTTTACTTATCGATTTAAAAATGCACAAATTGACCCATCAGGATGTAGGGCAAATGGACATGTATGTCCGTTTATATGAAGAGCAAAAGCGCCGCGCCGATGACAACCCCACAATTGGCCTTATTTTATGCAGCGAAAACAACAACACTGTTGCGAAATATTCAGTACTCAATGAAAGCAAACAACTATTCGCTTCCAAATATGTAACTGAGTTACCTAGTGAAGATGAGTTGCGCCAAGAGCTGGAGCGCGAGCGTGCAAAAGTGCTGCGAATCCAGGAGGCCGCTGCAAACTACAATATTAAAAATCGACCTTAACGATGTGTGGAACACCACACACAAATTATCAAGAGAAATTATTCAATGCTAACCGGAAAAATCCGTAACGATATCGACAAACTCTGGGAAAAATTCTGGACTGGCGGTATTACCAACCCCTTAACCGTTATCGAACAAATCAGCTACCTAATGTTTGCGCGCATGTTGGATATGCAGGAAGAAGTGGCCGAGCGCAAGGTGGCGCGCTCGGGTAAAGAATTTGATCGTATTTTTCCCAACACACCAGAAGGGCAGTTGCTGCGCTGGAAGAACTTTAAAAACCTGAGCGGTAAAGAACTGCATAAGCATTTAAAAACCGCGGTATACCCGCACTTTGCAAAGTTAGGTGCTAAAACCGAATCGGGTTTTGGCCATGTAGCCGAATACATGCAAGACGCGGATTTGGAAATTAAAAACGAATCGGTATTAGTCAGCGCCGTTGCAATGGTGGAAGCATTGCCGCTCACCCAAAGTGATGTAAAGGGCGATATTTACGAATACCTGCTGAGCAAACTCACCACCGCTGGTATTAACGGCCAGTTCCGCACCCCAAGGCATATTATCGATGCCATGATCGAGTTAATTGCCCCGCAACCCACCGAGAGCATTTGCGACCCAGCCTGTGGTACTGCGGGTTTCCTCGCGCGCACCATGGAGTATTTAAACCGCGTTTACTCCAGTTCTGAGGCAGAAGGTGGCCAGTGGAAAGATGAAGACGGCAATACTCACTACACCGGTGATTTGCTAGAGCCTTATCGCAAGCACATCAACACTCAAATGTTTTG
>CBINKF010000759.1:0-1720 GCA_966251115.1 uncultured Cellvibrio sp. | reverse complement strand
AATTTCTTTAAACCTGTCCAGGTCGATTAACAGGAGCGCGCTGATCTGCTCCGCATTGCGCTGTTCAAAACAGGTTTCCATATCGCCATAAAGCTTTTCGCGATTGGGCAAGCCGGTGAGCGAATCGTGCAGCGATTGATAGCGCAGTTTTTCCTCGTAGCGACGGCGCGCTGTCACATCTTTAGTGGTGCCCCACACGCGCTTTAACAAGCCATCTTCAACTATGCCGGTGCAGGAGATTTGAAAGTAATATTGCTTGCCGCGGCCATCCTGGCGAATAATGTCATGGTCTTCCATTTGATAGCCGTTGGCTACAAAGTGGTCTATGTCAAAGCGGTATTGGGTGGAGCCGCTCTCCACCAAACCCATACCCAAAATCTCGTCGAGTGAGCTGGCGCCCATCATGTTCACCAGCACCCGATTGGCCTCCACCAGGCGCGCATTCAGAGCAATTTGCTGTACCTGATCCATCAGCGAATCTGTGGTGTTGACCCTGGGTTGAATTTCGTAACACCAGATGGCTTCGGAGCTATTGGTGATAAACGCCTTGTAGCTGGCCTCGCTCTCCTGCAGCGCGGCGCGGGCATTTTTTTCGCGCGATAAGTCCTGCAGCTGCACCAGCATCCGCGCCAACTGACCCTGCTTGTTTCTAATGGGTAAAAAATTGACTTGCAGGTACAGTCGCCGCTCATTGACAAAGCGGCTGGCGTGGATAGCACCCAGTTGGTAGTAAAGCTCGATGGAACCGGGTTTTGCCTCCCGGTAGGCCGCATCCACCACGGCTTCTGCATCGGCGCAATAGCGCACCTGGGGGTCATCCAGCAGTGAGTAGCGCCCCAAAGCCGAGGTTACCTGGCGCGGGGCCAGCAAAAACAGCTGCTCGCACGCAGTATTGGCGTAAAGCAACAGGCCGTGGTGGTCGGTCAGCATACAGGGCACGGGATTTTCGGCGAGTAATGAGGGCAGGTATTCCTGAACCAGCTCTGGATCTGCCTGCGCAAGCCATAAGTCGCCATTAACCACTACCCCGTGGAACTGGCGGTTGGCCTGTTCGGCACAGGTTAAACGGCCCACAAAACGCAGACGTAAATCCCCCTGCGCCGGATGCCAGCGCAGCTCACAACTGCGCAGGCGCTGCTCGTCCTTATCGTCAAAATCGGTATTAAAACACTGGGAAAAGACAAAACGATCCGCTGCAGGCAATTGCTGCAGCAGCTTGCTGAGGCTCAGGCGAAACTCCGTCATGCCAGGGATCAGCTGTCTGGCACCGGGAGAAAACTGAATCACTCCACTGGTTACATCCATGTTCCAGGCGGCCACTCCGGCGGCGTTTAAGGCATCCTCAAACGCAAATACACCCGTTAATTCGCCTGGACTCCCTTGTGAATTCGGATGCCGCATAAGGTCGAATAGCTCACAAAAGACTTGTCAAAATTCTAGTGTAGACAAGATTTCGCGCTATTCAGGGCTTAGCTAAAAGTAAAACTGATTATTACCAAAAATGTGAACGGGTGCGTCACTTTGAAGATTTTTATGCCATAACTCGCTAAGGGCTAACCATTAATAATGGGGAGGCCGCTCGTTGGTTATTTCAACCTCATTGCCCGGTTGCTGCGTCTGCAGATCCTTAAAGCGCTCCAAAAGCAGGCGCATCTGCTCTTTAAGCAACAGAATTTCAGCATCCTGCTGGCTCACCACCCGGTTGAGTTGGTTGATGGTG
>CBINKF010000758.1:0-1722 GCA_966251115.1 uncultured Cellvibrio sp. | reverse complement strand
GTGCCCAGCTCGCTTTACGTTTTGCATTCACTCAACAAGGACCAGCAATGTTCAACATCCTTTTTGCGACCAGCGAAGCCTATCCCTTGATTAAAACCGGTGGCCTGGCCGATATAGCAGCCAGCTTGCCGCGCGCCCTGCTTAAACTGGGTCACAATATTAGAATTCTGCTGCCGGCGTACCAGACGGTAATGGTAAAAGCGCGGGAGATAGGCGTTAAACCACTGGCCAGTATTACCGTCGACGGTCGCGAGATCGAACTTTGGCAAACGCGCCTGCCGGGGACAAGGGTAAAGGTATGGCTCGTGGATATTTCCGAATTTTCACTGCGCGATGGCAACCCTTATTGCGGGCCAGACGGCAGCGATTGGTGGGACAATCACCAGCGCTTTTACTGGTTTGCCAAGGTTGCAGAAGCCATAGCGCTCAATCGCGCCGGCTTGGACTGGACACCTCAAATAGTGCATTGCAATGATTGGCAGACCGGGTTAATCCCCGCCCTGCTCTCTCTCAGCCCCAATCGTCCAGCCACGCTGTTCACTATTCACAATCTGGCTTATCGCGGCCTCTTTTCCCACCAGGCTTTTGCCGAGTTGAATTTACCTCCCGCATTTTGGCATCACGAGCGCCTCGAGTTTTACGGGCAAATGTCCTATATGAAAGGTGGTTTGGCCTTTGCGGATTACATTACTACCGTGAGCCCAAGCTACGCGCAAGAGATTCAAAAGCCCGAAAACGGCTACGGCATGGACGGCCTATTGCGCTACCGCGCCGATTCCCTCAGCGGCATTCTCAACGGTATAGATACAGACGAATGGAATCCGGGCACGGATAAATTGATTGCGGCTAACTACAATCGCCGCTCCATGGCCGGCAAAACACAAAACAAACTTGCGCTTCAAGCGCAATTGGGCCTGGAGCAAAACCAGGCGGTGCCGCTATTTGGTTTTATTGGGCGATTGGTTGACCAAAAAGGCGTGGACCTCATCCTGGCACAACTCGCCTGGTTGCTGAGCCATAATTGCCAGTTGGCCATATTGGGGAGCGGCTTCACTCACTATGAAACCCTGTTGCGCAAAGTCGCCCATGAAAACCCCAATAAGGTCGCAGTCACCATTGGTTATAACGAGGCCTTGGCCCATCAAATCGAAGCTGGCTGCGATATTTTCCTTATGCCCTCCATCTTTGAACCCTGTGGGCTCAATCAAATGTACAGCCTTCGCTATGGCACCCTGCCCATAGTTCACGCGGTCGGGGGCCTGAAAGACACAGTGCAAGAGCGTCCTCTAGATGATCAGGACCCGGCAGCAAACGGTTTCGTTTTTCACGCACCCAAAGCGGAAGAATTACAAGCCGCCATAAAGCGCGCGCTGGATGCCTACCATCAACCGGAAGCCTGGAGCCGTTTACAACAAAACGCCATGAGCCAGGATTTTTCCTGGGAACAGAGCGCCCAAGCCTACACTCATATCTATAGCAGATTGGTTAATGCATGAACGGGCCATGATGTTATCGAGAGCAATCAGCCGCCGCAGACAACCGGCGTCGCATAACTGCTCTATACTCTTGCCACAGTTTGATGGCAGATATGTTTTAACTTTCAACCACTGAATAACAACAAGACAAACAGCGAATTTTCAGGAGTTCCTATGTCTACAAGTCCTTTGGCGGGCAAGCTGTTACCTATAGAAATGCTTGTCGACCTACCTAAACTGATCGAAG
>CBINKF010000757.1:0-1724 GCA_966251115.1 uncultured Cellvibrio sp. | reverse complement strand
ACGTATTTGGGCCAGCAACAGCGCGCCACTTCGCTCTGGGGGTCAACTATTGGGATACTGCCTACAATGGTGAGATAGATCAGCTAAAAATTTACGATGAAGCCATTACTCAGGACGATGTAACCGAGTTGTTTAACGAAACTGCTGCGCAGTAACTGGCAGAAATTAAAAAGCCCGGGCATGTCCCCAATGCTGTTCACTTAAGCGGAGCTGCCTTGTAATTAACCGGGTAACGGGTTTTAGAAATCTTTACCGCCCGAGGTCGTGATGGCCTCGGGCGTTTTTGTATAAATAACGCCGCAATATTACCACGCAACTCCGCTAATCGCCTGGGCGTATTTCCCGGTGATAGTGCACCTGCCATCACAATCAATTGCGCCGCAATATACTGATACGCAAATTTAAAACTCACATCCGCAGGTGTGTGCTGGTGCGCAACAGCCGCCTGGCTCGCCTCGCGACGAATCAGATTGTAGCCCAGCAAAACACCCCACAATTCCTGATAAACCAACGCCACTTTTTTACTGCGCAAGGTCATCGCGTTGTATTGAAATGTGCTTTTGATATCGCGAAATCCCAATTCAATCTCCCACCGCTCGTGATACAACCCGGCAATCTGTTGTGCGCTGAATTGGGTAATGGGTAACGAGGTAAATACGGTTTTCTCCTTATCTTCGCACAGATAAGTGACCGCGCGTGCGGTCCACTGCACAGGCAAGGCCGGATTTTTCTTGCGCGCTTGCGGTGATACGGTCATGACCACCAATCGATCACCAGGGCCATATTCCTCCACAACCTCCGCTACGATATTTTGACGTGCAGGTATCAGCCAGTGCTTTTCCTCACCGCTGTTATGCAAGCTCAACAATAAATCTGCGCCCCAAAAACCTTTATCGAGCAAGGTCACTGAGTGCGTGGGAATGCGCTGGTGAAAATGCTCAGCGAGGCGAATTTCACCGGATCGATAGGGACTGATCACGGCATCGAGAATCACATGCGAGCGTGCATTCATCACCGCGACCACACGCAGCATCGGAAAAGGAGTTTGACGATCACTGGCGGTATTGCCAGAACCAAAGTGAGCGCGCAGTGATTCGGTGTCTTGTGTTCGCAAGAGCGCACCATCCACCGCAAACACTTGCAGGCCATGCCAGCTATCATCGGGATAGCGCTCTACGCCCCACCGGGAGGCGCACTGGTGGAATAGCCAGGCCATTGGCTGCTCTCCCAAGCGCTCGCGTGCTTTGGATATGCCACTTTTCGCCAGCAATTCCTCATTCGCAAGGCCTTCCGCACAGATGTTTAATCGCCTTGCAACTTCATCAATCGGTTCATTGCGAAAGAAGGCCATGCCGATCACCAACCACAGCACCATGTCGGCAGGCAAACGCCGCCGCCGAATACTGGCCTGTTGGGTTAACTCGAGTGCGGATTCAATCCACTCGACAGGAATGTGTTGGAGGAAGTGGTTGTGGGCGAGGTTGTAATCCCGGATGCTTTCCAGTTGCGATTTAATGGGCACAAAAAAATCCGATACGACATGGGTTCGTATCGGATTTTCTGGCTATTTACTTTGGGTGGCAATCCTTAAGTGAACAGCATTGCGCAATTAGCGGGCTTTTTCGTAATTCAACCAGCGTTTAGGTTATTGCGCATAGCGCGATAAAAAGTCGCCAAACTTGCCAATCGCTTTGGTCAGGTCGTCTTCGCGCGGCAGGAAGACC
>CBINKF010000756.1:0-1725 GCA_966251115.1 uncultured Cellvibrio sp. | reverse complement strand
ATCAATCCTTGTTGGCTGGGGTCGTCGGCGTACTGATCCAAATTAAAAACCGATTCACCCACTTCGGTAAGCGAGAAGCGGTACATACCATCACCGGATGACACTGTGTTGCTGTCGGCAATATAGGATTCGGTTTTGGTTTCCATCTGCCCCTGGGGGCCGTAAAAAATTAATTGGAAATCGTTAGGGCCGTACTCCAGCGGTACGTCGTTAAAATCGTAACGACCTTCATTGATGGATTGGCGTTGATCAAGCAAAATCCCATTGCGGTAAAGCTCAACGTCCCAGCCCTCCTGAATCGGGCCGCTGATATTCACCTTGCGGTTATCGGCCAGCTGGCTGAGCGGGGTGTTGGATAATTTAACGCCTCGACCCAGGCCCTGGGTACTACCAAAGCCTGCGTTAAAGGGTACTATATCGCCGAACTGATATTCAGTTGCACCCAGTGGACCGAGCAACTCACCGGTATCTGATTGGCGCGAAAGGGTTAACCAGGCGGTGTTCAGGGCGTCGTTATCATTGCCGTTAATGAACAGTTGCGAATTGAGATAGGCTAAATCGTGACTCGCTAAAATCGAATAGTTGGTGTTGGTTTGCGAGCTGGTGATCTCCTGGGTATTGCCGTTGGTATCGGTAACCGGAATGACCAAATTGGAATGGCTGGCCGAGGTTTGAATGTCCACCATGGGCGGGGAGAACAGGGTGTAGCCGGATTCCTGCAGGGGCATTACCGATTGGCTCATGGCCAACTGATTGATATTGGATTTTTGGCGGCGCGCCAGACGCACCTCCACTGGAAATTTATTGCTTGAGCCTATATCCAGCGCCAGATTGCCTTCATCCAGCTTAAAGTTCAGGCCGAACCATTTGGCCAAATCACTCTGCTCAATTAAAAAATCATCGCCCAGCTCATAGTCATCCGGCGCGACATAATAGGTTTTGTTATTGGCCTGAACCTCCAGGCGGCCATCATCCAGGCGTTGCAGATGAAAGGTATTTTTTTCGTTAAAAAACCAGCCATCGGCAGTTGCCTTGTCTGGGTCGACATAAATAGGAAACTCCACAATCTGGGCAAAATCGCCCAGGCCCAGGCGCAGGCCCTTTTTGGTGGTCACTGCAAAAAGGCTGGCCAGTTCCTCACCATTTACCCGTGTGGAGAGAATCAGTTCCTCGCCCGGTACAAAGCGGCTGGATGTTGCCGCTTGGGCGCCGCCGCTGCCGAGGTTATCGGCAATTTCGCCGCCCATAAGCGCCGGGCCGTCAATTTGCTGTCGGTTGCCAGGTGGGGGAAATGGGTTGGCGGCGGGGCTGGGTGGGGCGCTGGGCTGCGCATCAGCAGCGGCGTATTTTTGCTGGATGCGCTTGTAAATGGCTTGCAGGTCGCCGTTGATCTGGCTCAGGTTGGTGTCGGCGGATCTAGCGCTGCAAGGGAAAAAAGCCGTTAAAATACAGGTGGTTAACGCTATATCTCGCAAATGCTGGGCACCTGGTTGACGGCTTTTCTCACTCATTGACTCACGCTCAATTGGCCATTTTTATTGCGCTCCCTTGAACATTGAGGGTTTTGTCGAAGAAGACTTTACCGCGAAATTCTTTGACACCTTCATAAACAATCCGGAGCTTGCCATCGGTCTTTGCAAACTCTGTACCAGCCCAGGTTAGCTCGGCGTTGACATGGTTTAGCTCTGGCCAAAAGTTGAACTCACCCAGTTTGGCGATCATCAC
>CBINKF010000755.1:0-1734 GCA_966251115.1 uncultured Cellvibrio sp. | reverse complement strand
GTGATGACGATGCGGGTGGCCAGGCTTTGCGTAAGCGGCAAAATAGTTGAGGTATTGGCAATCCTTGAGACAGTTGGGTGAGCGCGCATCAGTAGCCCTTTTGTGGGTCAAACCAGAGACTGGCATCATCCAGCGGCGTCTCTTTGTTGAGGTAGGGATTTTGCAAGCGAATAATCCGCCGTTCATTCAAATGCGCACGGCGAATGTCTTCCGCAAAATGTTGCAAAAACAATTGTTGCAGGCTGCCATCAGCTATGGCCAGGCGCAGTCCGCGCTCGATTTTTTGTGCCAGTTTCGGTCGTTTGGGGCTAACAAAAAAATAGGAGGGCGCGGGGTAGTAAAGCACCAAGCCATCGGCAATAGCCAAACCCGCGGCGGCGTGAGCGGCCAACTCTGAATCTATTTCACTGATCGAGCGCGGGAAGTAATCCACCCGCCCCAGCTGCAGCATGGTAAACATGCCCTGGTAGTAGGTACTGGGGATTACCTTGAAATGGTTGTATTTCAAAATCGGCAAATCTGGCCAGTCATGCCCTTGCACGGCGCGCAGCGTTTGCAATCGAGTTAAATCCACAGCGCCATTCAACGCATCCCTTTCGTCGCTGCGCACCAGCAACAAGCGCCAGCCGAGCAAGCCACGATCAATGGGAATGCGAATGGGCAGGAGATTTTTTTCGCGCTCGATGGAAGTGAAGGTCCAGACCACATCCATCCCCGCACCCGCGGCCAGCTGACGCAGGCTGCGCTGCTGGGATTGGTCGCGCTTGCTGGGTTTGAGCTGGTAATCGCCGCCGGATTTTTGCAGTGCCAGGCGCAACAGTGCTATAGGATAGTAGCTGCGCGGGTCCTGCTGCATAGTGGCAGGCCAGGAGTAAACGATGAATTCAGAAGCTCCAGCCATAGCGGCCATTCCGGAAAACACCAGAGCTCCGGAAAATACCAGAGCTCCGGAAAATACCAGAGAGGGGAGCAACAGCGGTAATACCATTAACCTGAACATAAGGTCAGAAAGCTGGTGAAAAGTCTTACCAGCTTAGACCGAAATTGCCAGGTTCGACAGATCAATATTCTATAAGCTCATGTCGCTTAAATTATCGCCAGCATCCAGTGACAGCGGACAGGGTTGAGTTAACAGCTTGTTGAAATTCGTTTTCGAGGTAGCCAACGCAAGGCAAAAACAGTCGAAAGCGCGGGGTTTATAGCTCATAAATGAGCATATTACTCGCTCCGCTCGCCCCTTACGGGGCCACCCTTCGGGTGCTCAACGGCCATTGGCCTTTTGTGAGACTGTTTTTAACGCGGCAGTGGCACGCAGATAGAATTTCAACATGCTGTTAAAACTGATAGGTCAGTTTTAACCTTATATGGCGGTTGGACCAATCGGCCTGGAAACGGGTGCCGTATTCATAGGCTTCCACGCCCGCCGCATAGTGCCCACGCAGCACAGTCACCACCGAATTTTTGACCTTAACCTGGGCGAAATGGATAACTTTATTACTGGCCTTTTCAACCAACTGATAACTTATTTGCCGCTGCTCCGGGCTAAACCAGTAACGCGCGGGCAGCGCACCGGAAAATTTACCTTGCCCGACGATCTGGCTTAAGGTCTCGGGTGAAATATCGGCTGGTGGTGGTTTGCCGGTATTTGGGCTATCGCAATAACCCAGCTGCGCGCCGCAGGCGGAAAGCCCCGCCACCAGCGATGCCGCCTGTAACAGCCCCTGCCAGCGCAAG
>CBINKF010000754.1:0-1734 GCA_966251115.1 uncultured Cellvibrio sp. | reverse complement strand
AGCTGCCATTGCCGACGTAGGCCTGAATTTTTTCACCCAGGTGGGCGAGGTTAATAATTACCTGCCGGATACCGGCGCTGGCCAGTTTTTCCAGGTGATAGACCAGCAGTGGCTTGCCGCCGGCAGTCAGCAGGGGTTTGGGGGTGTGGTCTGTGAGCGGGCGCATGCGCTGGCCCAGGCCCGCCGCCAGTATCATGGCTCTCATGTCAGTCTCCTGCTACCCGATAATCGCTGTACCAGGGCTGTGCTTCCGCCAGGGGTAACAAGCGGGCTTTAAACCAGTCGGCAAATTCGGCCAGCTCCGGATAGGCCTCGGCCACCTCCAGGGTGTAGCGGATTACCAGCGGCAAATCCTGCAGGTAGCCCGGCTTGCCGTCGCGCAGCCACAAGCGGGCGAATATCCCCAGTACCTTGATATGGCGCTGGAGTCCCGTCCAATCAAACCAGCGTTTAAATTGCAAGCTATCGACGCCGGGTAACAGGCCCTGTGATTGGGCCAGATGAAAATACCGATCGCGCAATTGGTCGACTTGGGCTATTGGCAAGCGCTTGTAGCAATCGCGCAGGAGCGAGGCCAGGTCATAGCTTATGGCCCCCCAGAGGGCGCCCTGGAAATCTATAACCCCCAGTTGGCCATCGCTGCAGAGCAGCAAGTTGCGCGAGTGAAAATCCCTGTGTACCAGGCATTGGGGCTGGGCCAGTGAGTTTTGCTCCAGCAGGCCGAAAACCCGCTCAAGCAGGGTAGATTCTGCGTTTTCAAGCTGATATCCGAGCAGCGGTTCCAAAAACCAGGTGCTAAAAATTTCCAGCTCGCGCCTGAGCAGCGCTTGATCGTAGCGCGGGATCAGCTGCGGGTCGTCGGCGCAGGTTTGCAGTTTTAACAGCTCGGCCATTGCCAGCGAATAGAGCTCGCTGGTGTTTCCCGGGGTTAGGGCTGGGTTCAGCAGTAAATCGCCAAAATCCTCAATAAGTAAAAACCCCTGGGATTCATCGGCAGCGAAAATTTGTGGCGTGCGCAACTCTTGTCGACGCAACAACTGGCAGATGCGCACAAACTGAGCGGTATCTTCGCTCGCCGGCGGCGCGTCCACGACCAGCTTGCCGGGAGTGGCGGCGCAGCGAAAATAACGGCGAAAGCCGGCGTCGCTGGAGATGGCCTTTAGCTGGTCCTGGGTTACCTGGTTGTCTATGGCCAGGCTTAGCCAGTTGGCGAGCGCTAACTTTCGCAAATCTGCAGTAGTTTCGGCCTGGGATTGAAGCGGGTGTGTCATTAAGCGTCCGATAGTGTGGTACCACTAGGTTGGCGCCAATAGGTTGGTACCAATAGTAGGGTTGGTAATTGTCCCTGGGCGATTTTTAAGCGCACGGACTTCTTTAAGTAGCGCTAATTTTACTGTAAGCCTCGGGATTCCCCTAATTCATTCCCTGGCGCGGATGATTGCAGTAGAATCGCGGCAATTTTTTCGGTGCAATCCTTGGCGCCGCCTGATAGAGATAGCTGTGAATGGCCCAAATTCGACACCCTAAACCCGGTTTCCCCGCTCCTGGCTTAACCCGCTCCCGGTTGGCCCTAAAAATTGCTCTTCACTGCGCCGGGCTCTTGGCCCTGAGCCTGCCGTTTGGCGTCCAGGCTGAATCTGTATCTGTCACCAAAGCGCGCGACCTCGATTGGGTGCCGGTGGAAGAGCTGACGGAAGAGCAGAAAAAAACAGTTCCCGTCGCCTGTTGCGGTGC
>CBINKF010000753.1:0-1751 GCA_966251115.1 uncultured Cellvibrio sp. | reverse complement strand
ATGCCCACGGTTTTGACGAAGGCCTGGAAAACCGCCTCGTCAAAATGCCCTTTGCTCCACTCGGCCATTTTGCGAATCGACTCCGCCGGCGGCCAGCCCTTTTTGTAGGGGCGGTTGGAGGTGATAGCGTCATAGACATCGCAGACCGCGCCCATTTTGGCAAACAGGCTGATATTTTCCCCTTTTAACCGGTGGGGATAGCCGGTGCCGTCAACCTTTTCGTGGTGATGCATAACCACATCCACCACTACGGCGCTGACCAGCGGGTGTTCGAGCAGCATATTGGCGCCCAGCTCCGGGTGGGATTTCACCACAATAAATTCATCGTCGGTCAGCTTGCCCGGTTTGCTGAGAATTTTGAGGGGAATCTCGGCTTTGCCCAGGTCGTGCAGCAGCCCGGCGAGGCCGGCCTCTTTGACCAGCTCCTCATCCAGCCCCAGTTGGCGCGCGAGGGAAATCATCAGCCCGCACACCGCAACCGAGTGCAGGTAGGTGTAGTTGTCGGCGGTTTTCAAGCGCGCCAGGCTGATTAGCGCGTGGGGGTGGCGGGTAACCGAGTCGGAAATCTCCTCCACCATGGCCTTGGCCTGTTCGACTTTAATGGCGTTGCCCATGCGCGCGTCGCTGAACATGTCCACTACCGCCTGTTTGGCCTGGTCGCATACCCGGGAGGCAATTTTCAGCTCCTCTTCGAGCGAGCTTTGCGGTGCTATACGCACGCGGCTCGCGGCCAGCAACAGGGATTCGGTGGCCTCTTGCACTTCCTCCTGAGTCTGGGCGCGGGACTCATCGGCCACATCCAGGCCCTGGGCGACATCAATCCACAGCTCCTTGATACCGCTGTTCACTATGGTTTCCAGGTCTTTGGGGTCTTCCAGTAAAAATTTGGTTTTCCAGAAAGGGTGCTCCATCCAGGAACCGCAAAACTCGCAGATAAACATACCGAGTTTTACGTCTTTAATGGCGATACGTTTAAGCATGGATGGGTGCACTTGATCCTGAAAGTTTTTGGGCGAGGTCTGCTTCGAGTATAGATGGCAGGGCGATGGCTGCAGAGAATTCACCCAATAAAAATAATGATATTAAGTGGTGTCCGGCGCCTTAAAGTTTGTGCTGGTAGACGGCGGCGAACTCCAGCACCGCGTGCTCGGGGATGGGCGCAGCAAACAGGTAGCCCTGACCCAGGCGGCAGCCCAATTGGCGCAGTATGTCTATTTCGGCAGAGGACTCTATGCCCTCCGCCAGGGTCTCCAGGTCGAGCGCGCGCGACAGCTGGATAATGGCGCCGACTATGGCGCGGGCGCTGGCGTCCTGGGTCAGGGCGGCGACAAAGCTGCGGTCGATTTTGAGCTGGGTGAGCGGGAAGTTGCGCAAATAGGCGAGCGATGAATAGCCGGTGCCAAAGTCGTCGAGCGCTACGCGCACACCCAGCTGCTGCAGCTCGCGCAGTATCTTGCGGGTCGATTGGGCGTCCTGGATAAGCAGCGATTCGGTGATTTCCAGCTCCAGCCGCTCCGCTGCCAGGCCACTCTGGCTCAGGGCGCGCTCCACCAGCTGCACCAGGTTGCCGTGGCTGAATTGGCTGGCGGAAATATTCACCGCTATGCGCCAGTCGTCCGGCCATTGAGCGGCGATGCGACAGGCTTCCATCAGCACCCAGACCCCCAGGGGGATAATCATGTTGGACTCCTCGGCGATGGGAATAAACTCCACCGGGGGGATCATGCCGCGCTCCGGGTGGTGCCAGCGCA
>CBINKF010000752.1:0-1754 GCA_966251115.1 uncultured Cellvibrio sp. | reverse complement strand
TCTCTGCCTGCAGAAGCAACAACACCCACACAGGCAACCTTTGAATCGGTTAAAACTCGATGAAACGAATGAAATTTGAGCAAAGCTTGCGTAGAATGCGCGCGCTCCCTATCAACCGCACATGAAATTGATTTACTTATGAGAGTTATGCTGGCCCCAATGGAGGGCGTAGTTGAACATCACGTTCGCGCGATTCTCACCCACCTGGGTGGACTCGATGGCTGTGTCACCGAATTTATTCGCGTAACCGACCAAAAGCTACCTTACAAAGTCTTTTATAAGTATGCCCAGGAACTGGAAAACCTGTGCCTGACACCTAATGGCGTACCGGTAAAAATACAACTGCTGGGAAGCAAGCCCGAGCCCATGGCACTTAACGCTGTGGAGCTGGTCAAATATGGTGCCAAGGCCATCGACCTGAACTTTGGTTGCCCCGCCAAGACAGTCAATTCTCACGAAGGCGGAGCCTGCCTGCTTAGAACCCCCGATAGAGTCTATTCCATTATAAAAGCCGTGAGAGATGCCGTACCCCAGGATATCCCGGTGTCAGCCAAGATCCGCCTCGGCTATGAGGACAGGTCCAGCTATCTCGACAACGCCCAAGCGGTGGAGGCGGCGGGCGCCGACGAACTAACGGTTCACGCCAGATCCAAAGCCGATGGCTACAAGCCCCCAGCCTACTGGCACTACATCGCCGACATTCGCAACAAGCTCAAAATTCCGGTGATTGCCAATGGTGAAATCTGGTCGGTAGAAGACTACATACGCTGTCGTGAAGAGTCCCAGTGCGAAGACGTGATGCTGGGACGAGGCCTGCTCTCTCGCCCCGACCTTGCCCGACAAATAAAAGCTTATTTGAAAGGTGCTGAATGCACCCCCATGAGCTGGAGCGAAATCTGCCAGATGCTCTACAGCTATTATCAACTTACGACACCTTTATACGAAACTCGCAACTGCGGTAATCGCGTGAAACAATGGCTGATGTATCTCAGTCGAAATTATCCGCAAGCTCAGGTATTTTTTGAGGCGATTAAACGCAAAACCACGCCTGCAGAGTTTGAACAGTGTTTTGCCGAAGCTTTGGCACTCTTGAATAATCCGTCGCAGAATACCCGGCAAATACAGGCATTAGCGATGTAAAAAAAGCGGGCAACCCGCCCGCCTGTAGCAAATCCAATTTATACGAGCCTTCAAGTCAGCAGATGATCGAACTGACCCGCCAGGGCTTTGGTTTCCTCTATCACATCCAGCATTTTAACCAGGTTTATACCCAGCGCTGTTGCCAAATCATTGGGGAACCCTGCCAGCAGGGCTGCCTGGTCGCCCAGCTCATTCATATGCACTATATAATCGGCGATATAAATTAAAGCGGCATAGCGCGAAAACTCAGCACTGGAGTTGGGGTCCAACTGGTAGCGAATTGCCGCCACTATTGAATCCGGAAACTTCCAACGGCTGGCCAACTCAGCACCTGCCTCAGGGAAATCAAACCCCAGGACATGCTTTTCAATATCCGAATTGCGCGCCCCTTGATCCACTATTTTTTGAATTTCCTTACATTCTTCGGGCAGGAGTATATGAATGAGAAGTTCGCCAATGTTGTGAATCATCCCGCAGGTAAAAGCGGTTTCCTGCGAGTCTTTGGAATAGCGCGCCAGCCATTTACAGGTACTGGCCACCGCAAAACTATTGTGCCAAAACCCCCGCAGATCAAAACCGTCTGGCGCCTTAAAAGCGCCAGTTATGCCAGAGGC
>CBINKF010000751.1:0-1763 GCA_966251115.1 uncultured Cellvibrio sp. | reverse complement strand
GACGTTTAATGTGGGTACCCTGACCCAGGGTAACGAGTATGAAGTGGCTGTGTGGGTCAAGCTGGCAGCCGGTGCGCCCGATGCTGTGATCTACCTCACTGCAAAACGCCAGGATGATGCAGATAGCTCAACCTATAACGAATACACCCGTGTAGCCAGTATCACCGCCTCTGCCTCTGAATGGCGTTTGCTGCAGGGCTACTACACACAATTGGGGTCAACCGCCTTTCAGCATTTTATTATTGAATCCACCGATACCAGCGTCAGCTATTACGCCGATGATTTTTCTATTGGTGGCGATGTAGCGCAAAGCTGCGACTTGCACGCGCCCCTGGCCTGGACCTCAACGGCCCCTTTAATCAGCCCTAAAAATCCTGGCTGGGTGTCCATCAAAGATCCTTCGGTAGTGAAATACAACGGCACCTATTATGTGTATGCCACCTACTACGATACCGGCTACAAATCCATGTACACCCATTTCACCGATTGGAATTCGGCCCAGGCGGCAACGCACACCTCCATGAATGGCAGCCGCGTCGGCAACACGGTTGCACCCCAGGTGTTTTATTTTAAACCGCAAAAGAAATGGTATTTGATTACCCAGTGGCCCGGCAGTTACGCCACCACCGATGATATTGCCAACCCCAATTGGTCGGCCAAGCAAAAATTGCTGCAGGGTGAGCCCAGCAATGCCCTGGATTTTTGGACGATTTGTGACAACGCCAACTGCTATTTGTATTTTTCGCGCGACGACGGTGCGCTCTACATGTCCAAAACCAGCATTGGCAATTTCCCCAATTTTTCCGGTTACACCAAAGTCATGGAGGATCATCGCGGCAATGGCAGCAATTATTTATTTGAAGCGTCCAACGTTTACAAACTGGATGGCCAAAATAAATATCTGCTGATGGTAGAAGCCTATATCAGCGGCCCGCGTTTATTCCGCTCCTGGACCTCCACCAGCCTCGACGGCCCCTGGACCCCCTTGGCGGATACTGAAACCAATCCTTTTGCCGGTAACAATAATGTTGTGTGGCCGGGCGGCAAGTGGGCCGATGGAATCAGCCACGGCGAACTCATTCGCTCCGGTTACGACGAGCAAATGACGATTGATCCCTGCAACCTGGAATTCCTCTACCAGGGCCAGTCGGGGTCGAGCGTGGATTACAACACTATTCCCTATAAGTTGGGACTGTTGCGGCTTAATTAATAGCCGAGTGGCGCCAACCCTGCAGTTGGCAGCCCTTGCTTTTCAACAAGCTGTTAAGTGTTGTCCCTGCTTGGTGATTAGCCGAGCAGGGCATTTGATTATTCAGCCTTTGAAGGAGTCGAATAATGTTTGGAATTACATTTTTTTGTAGAAAAGTTGCCAGGTTTTTCATGGTGCTATCAATCGTTGTCACCTTCGTGACTATTGCACCCTTAGCGTCAGCCGCCTGCAGCTACCAAGTCGAAAACGAATGGAATAGCGGTTATGTGGCGAGCATTAATATTAAAAATGACACAGATAAAACCGTGAGCCAATGGAGTGTCAATTGGCAATTTGCGCAGGACCAGGTAAGCAATAGCTGGAACGCTAATGTGTCAGGAGGCAATCCTTACCTGGCAACCAACATGGATTGGAACGGCAACCTGGCGCCTGGTCAGACGGTTAGCTTTGGGGTTCAAGTCAATAAAAGTGGTGCCAGCGCCGAGCGCCCGAAAATTAATGGCACCCTGTGTACAGGGGCGGTGAGTAGTTCTTCAGTAACAAGTTCTTCAGT
>CBINKF010000750.1:0-1765 GCA_966251115.1 uncultured Cellvibrio sp. | reverse complement strand
CCCGCAGGATGTTAAAGAGCCCAAGGCAGTAAAAGCTGCCACGGCAAAAAACACCGAGTCGGCAGATGAAAAACTGCAAAAAGTTCTGGCCCGTGCGGGCATTGGTTCGCGCCGTGAAATGGAGCGCGCCATTGAGGAGGGACGAGTCAAGGTCAATGACCACATCGCCAAATTGGGTGACCGGGTTACACCTAAAGACAAAATATTTGTTGATGGCCACAGGATTCAGGTGCGCGAAGAGGCCAGTCGCCGTCGCGTGATTCTGTATAACAAACCGGAGGGCGAAATCTGTTCGCGCTCCGACCCCGAGGGCCGTCCAACCGTATATGACAATTTGCCCGCGCTCAGGGGCGAGCGCTGGATTTCCGTTGGGCGCCTGGACTTTAATACCAGCGGTTTGCTGCTGTTTACCAACGACGGCGAGTTGGCCAATAAACTGATGCATCCGTCTTCGGTTATAGATCGCGAGTATCTGGTGCGAATTCAGGGGCAGGTTGACGACGAAATGAAGCAGCGACTGTTGGAAGGCGTGTTGCTGGATGATGGCGTGGCTCGCTTTACCGATATAGTTGACGGAGCGGGCGAAGGTAAAAACCGCTGGTTCTATTGCGTGGTGATGGAAGGGCGCAATCGCGAGGTTCGCCGCCTGTGGGAATCCCAGGGTGTAAAAGTAAGCCGTCTGAAGCGCGTTCGCTATGCCAATATTTTTATTCCGTCCCATGTGCGGGTCGGCCACTGGATTGAACTGGCGGAACATGAAATTCGCGACCTGTGCAAAACCGCCGGTTTTGACAGCGGCAGCTACACGCGCATTATGCGCCCCAATCGCGAAGAGCAAGCGCAGATTGAGCGCCACGACAAAAAGTTGCGCTCGGCTTCCGCGCCGCCAAAACGGGTAAAGCATTTACAGCACAAGTTGAAAAAAGACTAGGTTCGAGTAAAAAACAGAGCCATAGCCGTAAAAATTGATAACAGTAAAAAAGCCGCAAATCGCGGCTTTTTTACTGTTTTATCGCTGACGATTTTCTCGCAAAGCGGTGGGCAAATTACAGCAGTTGTTCAGTGTGTTAATGGCCAAACAGCATAACGCGGTTGCGCCCCTGGGCCTTGGCGGCGTAGAGCGCTTGATCTGCCTGTTCAAACAATTGTTCCACATGCAGTGTGTGGCCGCTGTTCAAACCCGCTATGCCAATACTCACCGTGGGTAAAATTGCCTGGCCGTTGTGGCCTATGTGCAGCGCCTGAATTTGCGTGCGAATTCGCTCGGCAATGGTCTGTGCGTCTGTTGGTTTGGTTTTGCGTAGCAGTACTACAAATTCCTCTCCACCGTAGCGGAAGCACTCGTCAGTGCCGCGGCAGCTACTTTGGATATTCTTGGCGATTTCCTGCAGCACCATATCGCCGCGCACATGGCCGTGGCTGTCGTTAATGTGTTTAAAGTGATCCACGTCGATAACCAGCAGGCTGAGCGGGTAGTTGTAGCGCTCTGCCAATTGCAGCTCGCGTCTCAGGGCAGTATCCAGTGCCGTGCGGTTGCCGACCAGGGTAAGCGGGTCGAGCATGGTGAGTTTAAGGGCGTTCTGATGCTTGATGGCGTTGCGTAGGGGGTGCACCAGGTAGCTCAGCAGCTGCTCAATGCTGACCATCTCGGTTTCGGCAAAACGTTTGTTGCGGCTGAATACAATGCTGCCCAGGTCGCCGTCGTCCATGGTCAGGCGGTAATTGCACTGATGAATACTTTCGCGCCCCAGTTTGATTGGGGTAT
>CBINKF010000749.1:0-1770 GCA_966251115.1 uncultured Cellvibrio sp. | reverse complement strand
CCGCGACGACTTAACTGCTGCAGGGATTGGCCGGGTAGATCTCTCGCCAAAGGTTCGGGAATCGGCCAGCGCAGGCGCGCCTGGCGTATGACCAGCTGCGTCACTTTGCGCCCTTTAATGTGCGGCGCTATGCCGCGCAGGGTGGTTTCAACTTCGGGTAATTCAGGCATGGCAACTCAAATACCGGGGCAATTTGGGGCGCCTATCTTATGCCAGTCGCCAGCTTTGGGGCTAATCGAGCCTTATTCCATAATTTTTTAATAAATTGGATTTAAATTACATTGAATTTTCAAAAACAGCTTCTAGACTGGAAAATGTGAATTCGGTCACGGTTTGTGTATTTTCGGGTTCACATTTTTTGGCGCGTATTTTGCTGTTTGCTCATCACGGAAGTCCGCGGCGGATTTCCGGCGGCTCGAAGTCCCAGAGGTAGCGGGATCCCAAGGCCCTAAAAGCACGTTTAAGGAATAGCCCTTACCTAACCGCTTTCCTCCGGGAGATATCATGAACCTGTTGCGCAGTCTGGCCGTTATTGGCCTGGCGTTTGGATTTGTTTGCTCTGCCTCAGCGACCCCGCTGATCAGCCTTTCCGCTGCCGGTGCTACCACCAGCAGTCTGGCTGGTGCCACCACTATCGATTTTAACAACGGCTGCGGCTATGCCAGCTGCAGTGGCGATTACATCATTGCGAGCGGCAATCTGAGCGGCAAATACGCTCAGCCCGCCGGCGTAGATTCGCCGTTTTTAAGTGTACCCAACCCCTCGGCCTCGACCCTGAGCGCCAGCTTCAGCCTGGGCACCCTGGCCAATTACTTTGGGCTTTTCTGGGGCTCTATCGACAGCTACAACGGCATTCGCTTTTTGCTGGGTGACCAGCTGGTGGCCAGTTTTAGCGGTAGCGATCTGGTGGGCCATTACGCCAATGGCGATCAGGTCAGCCTAAACTCCAACCGCTATATCAACTTTGATTTTGGCAGCGACGCCTTTGACTCGGTGCAACTGTTCAGCAATGGCTATGCGTTTGAGTCAGACAACCACGCCTTCCGTACCCTGGTGTCTGTCACCGAACCCGCCCCCATGCTGCTGATGGCCCTGGGCCTACTGAGCCTGGCACTGATGCGCAGACGCCGCACCCAGGCTTGAGCCCAGCAAATACCCCCTAAAACAAAACCCGCCGCAGCGGGTTTTGTTGTTTTTGCGGGTTGCGATTTAGACTTCAGCCGAGTGCCGCAGCCATCCCGGGGCCTGTTAACACTAATTGGCGGAAGCGCTAATACGCATCATCAGGTTGAGTTGGTTGGCAATCAGCTGGAACTCTTCAAACTGGCGCTGGCTGAATTTGCCTTCCAGCGCATCTGCATAGAGGATGCCCACCAAGCGTTTATTGAGAAACAGCGGCGCCAGCATCATATCGCCACTGGCGCCAAAGACCCGCAGAGCGCCTATATCCTTATCCAGCAGTTGCGGCTGATGCCAGAGCGGTTGCTGGCTGCGCAGAAAATCGTGGAGCAGCTCGCCTTTGCGCAAATTGTCCAGTTTGATCGGCGGCTGCTGCAGCCACAGGTGGGTGCCGCGCCCGGCGGTATAACGTATATCCAGACTCTTGTTTTTGTAATCCACCACCGCGATTACCACTCGCGCCAGGCCCGCTCCCTCCTGCAGGGCGTTAATCGACACCTGGGTAATTTTGCTGATGTCCTCACCCACCAGCATCAACTGGTGAATCTCGTTGAGCTGGTGCTGGAAGTAGTAATCCGGCTTGGGCTGCTC
>CBINKF010000748.1:0-1771 GCA_966251115.1 uncultured Cellvibrio sp. | reverse complement strand
ATGGGCCCGGTGGCGCCGACGCCGAGGAAGGTCCCGCCGCGCCGGCAGTGCCGCCGCGGCGCGAGTCTGCCAGGCGGCCGGCAATCGCTTCAGCGCGGTGATGTAGCAGGCCAACCAGCTCATTGACAAACCCACTCAGTTTGGGTGAAGCCTGCAACTCCAGACTGGTGGGCAGGTATTGCTCATCCAGCAGAATATTTTTGTCGTCGCGCGATTCAGCAATACGCAAAATTCCAATGCATACATAGCCACTCAGATCGTCGCTGTCGAGCAGCAATCGCATGCGCAACTTGGCAACTTCAACGGCGTGATCCTCACCGCCGTCGCGCGAGCTGTCGCGCACCGGCACCTCAGTGGGGAAATAGCGCGCCAATGCCTGGGCGCTCTCCTTTTTTTGAATATCTACAGCACCGTGACGGCGCACAGGGACAGCCAGGTACACCAGGGTGTTGTGCAATCCTGCGGGCAGGTCCAGCACCGGTGGTGGCTCATCTATATCGGGAAAACTAAACGGCGTGCCGTCGGGGAACAACCCCTGGCCTTTTTGCAGTGAAATTTTACCCAGGCGCAGCAGTTGTTGATCCAGCTCCAGTTGCTGCAGTCCCCAGGATAGATCGCCTTGGGGGCGGCATTTACGCTGGATATAGCTCTCAAAATATCTGTCTTGTTGTTGAAAGTGCTGGGGATTGATAAACATCCCCTCAGACCAGATAACCTTGCTTTCTAGTGACATAGATGAAGAATCCTTTTGCGCAGAGGCAGCAAATTATTTTTTAATCAGCGTCAGAGTGCGACCCGCTATCTGGATCGTTTCCTTATTGCGAATCACGTTGTTTTCTGTAACGGGGAAAACAACTTTAAATGTGGAGCCGGCGTATTGGGAAAACTCGGCGTAGATAGCGATGTAGCGAACGCCCGGGTTGAGCACAAAGCGCTCTTCGCGCGACTCGCCTGGGGCGAAGGGTTTGAGTTCTTGTTTGCTGACAATGTCCGCACCAAAGGTTTCCTTGTCGCGCTCGTAAATATCAATAAAATCGGACTTTTCAAATACTTGTGATGACTTGAGCTGATAAAAGCGCACAAACAGCGGCGAGGGACGATTGTTATCATCCGGGTTAATATCCGCGGCGACTTTAAAAACCAGCTTAAGATCCGTATCCAGATTAAGCATGCCGCCAACGCGACTTTTTGATGACGAGCAGGCGGACAGATTAATACTCACCAACAGCGCGGCAAACAGGGGCAACAAAACAGATTTAACAAGGGAGAATGGCTTAGTTTTCATGGATATTATCCTTTTGGCGCGAAGCCACTAAACGACGTAATTGATCTTCATAGGCGCTGACAAACTCACTGCCAAACAACTGTTGGAAGGAGTGATCCATATTGTCACTCAGGCCCTGGTAATACTCCTGATAACAGCTCCAATACTTGGCTTTTTGCATGCCGGGCAAGAGCCCGCCTTTGGTCTGCTTGGAAAAGCTGGTCTCCAATGGTTCAGGGTTAAACCTGTCCATCATAGAGTCGAAGCCGGCGCGTATACCCGCAATCATCGCCAACTGGTGTTCGGCAATTTCCTGAAAACCTTCGCGAAAGGCTTGCGCCGGGCGCTTGAATGCATTGGATTTTTTCAAGAACAAATTTTCCAGTGCATCATCGACATTTACCGAAAATTTCAGCGGGTTATTTTCCACCGGCTGGATAGTGGTAACGTTCATGCGAAATTCGTTTTTGATACTGGCGCGCGAGCGCAAAACCCCGAGCATGCCAT
>CBINKF010000747.1:0-1772 GCA_966251115.1 uncultured Cellvibrio sp. | reverse complement strand
GCCCTGGGCGGACACATTCACGGCCAGGGTTTGCGGCTCGGCTTTAATCACAGTCACACTGGGGGGCGGCAGTTCACGCGCGGGTTTAGGGTGGGGTTTGGGGCGCAGCACAACTACCGCTGCAATAAGCAGGCTGCCGATGATCAACACCCAAACAATCGGGGGTAGGCGCCCTGCCAAGCTGGACAACTTCATATTCTCTCTCACACTGGTTTTCGTTATAGCTAACCCAAGTTGCCAGTTTAGGCGGTCAATTTCATTGGTGGAAAATGCTTAACGCTTATTAACCTGCGCATGCCGGCGCCAAAATGCAAAACCCCGGCGCCAGGCCGGGGTTTTGTTTTACGGGCGACTGCGGCTATTTGGCAAAGGGCTTGGTTTTAAAGTTGCTGCCACGCAGTTGCAGCAACATGGCGCCATTGTCTTTATCACTTAGCAGCAGCTTTTGGTAAATGCTGATCAAGTCTGCCTTGGTAACATTTTTAAGCGCCGCCACTTTGCGCTCGCGCTTATCAAAGCTGTATTTGCCATCCCAGAACTGATCGTCGTAAAGGCCCGCTTCCTGGTAAAAATCTGTGGGCTTTTGCAGCAGGTTGGCAATCAGCGCCTGCTTGGTTTGCTCCACATCCACATCGCTAACTGTTTTTAAAATCGCCAGATAGTCTTTGCGGAATTTATCCATGCGCGCTTTTATTGCCGGCAAATCGGTGTTGGAACTTTGCACCAGCATGATAAAACCGGGAATTTCATTTACTGCTGTGTCCTGGCTGAATACCGCGTAACCCAATTGCTCGTGGGTGCGCAGCTGCATAAAAAACGCATTGCCGTAAAGCGCGTTAAGTACACTCAGCTGTGCCTGTTCCGCATCGGAGGGCGCGGGGCGGAAAAAGCCATGCAACAAGCCGTCATCCGCCAGCTCGGTATCCTCGTTAACCACCAGGGGTTTGCCCGCCGCGGGAATATTGTAGCTTTGCAAAATGCGCTGCTCCGGCAGGCGCTTGCCGGGGATTAACGCCACCGCACCTTGGGCGAAATCCTTAAGCTGCTGCTCGGTGTAATTGCCCGCTGCAAAAATACGCAGCAGCGGATTGCTGAGCAGCTGCTGGTGATAGGCGATGACATCGGCGGTGGTGAGCTGCTGGGACGCCGCGAGCAACTGCTCATCGCTCCAGTAGGATGAGCGCAGCAGTTTGCCAAAGCGGCCCCCTAATTGGCGATACACCTGGGCCTTGCGGAAGTTATCCAGCGCTTGTTGATAGGAGTCCAACGCCTGCTGCACACTGGCATCGGTAATGTGTAAATCGACAAAGGCTTTAAGCACCTGATCCAGCAGCAAAGCGTGCTTGGTGGTGTAGCCGGAAATAAATATGCCCTGGTCTCCCGCTCCGAGCAAACCTACCTGCACCCCAAGTGAGGCGCGACTGGCGCGATCGCTTAACGAGGTAAGCTGCTTGTTAAAAATATCGTTGACCAAACTGGCCAGCACCGTTTGCCTGGCATCGCGGTTTTGGATATCGGCATTAATTTCCAGGCTCAACTTGCCCTTGTCTTCGCGATAAAACTCCGGCTGCACCAGCCAGGCTTCCACGCCTGCCTGGCTTACAACCTGGTGAGGTTTTAGATAGGTGTTGTCGACAATCGGCGCGGGTTTATCGGTAAACAGATCGTTGAGCGGCGGCAGATTAAAACTCATGCCTTTGGCCAGCTGATTCCAGTGCGCATATTCTTCAGCAGTAATCGCGCGTTCGTTGTATTTGCCATCAAAATAGGGG
>CBINKF010000746.1:0-1772 GCA_966251115.1 uncultured Cellvibrio sp. | reverse complement strand
CGTAGCTTCAGTGATGGTCCTTGTTCCGCCGGTGGGCGCCAAATTTGAATCCAGACTCAAATTGAGTGAATCACTGCTATCTATGGATGTTTGGCCATTTGAATAAGTATGTGCCAGCTGGCCCGAAATTGAATTCCAGTTAACCCCTGCCTCAAAGCCTTTATTCAAGCGCACCTCAAGGATTTTTGCCTCCAAAATCACCTGGCGCTTGGCGCTAAGTTCGGAGCGCTCCAGATAATTGCGCACCGCACTGAGTTCGGTGGGCGGAGCCGTTACAACCACCATACCGGACTGAGGTGAAACCATAACTGAGCGACCATTTTGTTTGCCCCCAATAATGGCAACCAATGTGGTTTGCAAGGAGCCCCAAAAATCCGTGTGGTTAAGCGTTTGCACCCGTGAACCAGGGGTTAAACCGGAAGCGGAAGCGGAACCCGAGCTGCGTTTTTCTTTCGCGTTGTCCAGCATACCCAATAAGTTGGCGGTATCACCGGGATTGGAATTGTTGTTGCCACTGCCGCCATTGCTATTGTTACTGGATTGAGCGCGTCCAATCAGCACACTGGTATCAGAAACACCGACGCGCTGCACATCCAGGTAATTTATTTGAAAAACCTCGGTGCGCATTTGATTGGGGTAAACGGTGTAAATACCCCGCTCGGATTTGTATTCATAGCCGTAAATATCGCGCGTAACACGCAGCACATCATCGATGGTTACATTTTTTAAATTCAAACTCACGCTGCCAGTCAATTGTGGGTGTACAACCAGATTTACACCTGTGCCGTTAACCAACCCCAAAAAAAAACTCCCGTGCAGGAACATTGCTCACCGACACATCAAAATGCTCCTGAGCCTTAGCGCGACCGGAGCCAGCGACATCCGGATTTTGAAAGAGTGACTGGGTGACCGCCGCCGGTGGCTGCTGAGGTTTGGCTGCGGCCTGCTGGCTAAGGGTTTTGTTCAGTTCATCTTCGGCCATCAGCGGCTTGTCGCGATTATTACTGCAGGACAGCAAACTCAAAAGCGTCAATAGCAACACCAGCCCGCTTGATTTTTTAGCTGGGCTCAGCATTTGATTCTTTTCAACAAACAACGACATAGACTTGCCTCTTAGGGAGTTTACCCAGGGGGTCAGGGATTTTTTTGTCGCCAGTAATATTTGCATCGTCATTAAAATTCGCACTATGGAAGATGTTTTTTTACCACCAGGGGAACGAGTGTCAGGGTCCGGGTGGAGCCCTCCCCGGTTAATACCACTTGATTAGCTTCAATACGTTTAACTACCAGCTTCGAACCGGCAAGAGCTTCTCCCTCGCGCAAGCTTTGTCCGTTAATAATGGCCAGGCGGCGCTTGCCGCTTAAGAGCACCGAATTTAACCTGAGTTTAAGCGCTTGAGCTTTTGCAACGGGCTGATAATTGAGCGGGCGGGTGGGATCGCGCGGCATCTCCCGCGATTCATTGGCTAACGCCGAAAAGCTGCAAAACACCAACACACTGACAAGAACCTTAAACACCTAAGAGCCCCTCCTCAGAACTGAGGGTAAATACTTTCAACTCAATTTCTGCCTTGGGGTAGTTTAATACCCGATAATCCAGCGACTCCCAATAAAACTTGTAGGACATATTCTCCAGCTGAGTAAGCAGTGACATAAGCTCAAAGTAGCTACCCTTTAGTTTTAGAATTACCCCGTGCTGGTAAACACCGGTGGCGGCATCACTGGGCTGGCCAGCGGTGTTGTCTGCCTGGTTTTGATTCAATTGCAGCTCT
>CBINKF010000745.1:0-1784 GCA_966251115.1 uncultured Cellvibrio sp. | reverse complement strand
GCGGCTCTGCGGCTCTGCGGCTCTGCGGCTCTGCGGCTCTGCGGCTCTGCGGCTCCGCTCTGGTGTACGCGCTGTAAACCGAGCAATTTATTGCGTTGTGTCTTGTTTTTTGGAGCTTTTCCTTTGTCGTTGGATGGTGTAGCAAGCTTTTGTTAACACCAGATTTTTAGCCACTTCCACTGGAAGTGGCTTTTTTTTGCCCGTCAATTGGCGGGGCTATGAAAATAAATCACGAGAAATTTAGCTCAATTAGTATATTTATCTTACTTTATTCGCATTATCTAGGGTGGATTTTGTATGAACGGTTTGTTTATTGTTATATAAGTTTTTATTTTTTATACCTAAAAGAATTATCATATCTAATTATATTCTGCGTCTATACTTCGAGTTCCGGGCTGGAAATGGGGTGGCTAAAGTGCCGGTATAAATTAATGGTGCCGGTATAAACTAATTGAGGGGGAGTCGGGGTGATCGGTCAGTTTTCACTTAAAAGTAAGATTCTATTGGGCGTTACCTTAACTGCCATAGCCGCGGTAATTGCTACATCTTGGATGAGCGCCCGTTCAGGCATTGCAATAGCACGAACTACTATTGTTGAAGATACCCGTACTTTGGCTCAGGTGCTGGGGGCAGCCAGCGTCGGGGCAATTAGTTTCGATGACACCACCACGGTTACCTCTACCTTAGAGGGCTTGGCACATAGTCCACGAGTGGAGTCGGCAGTAATTTATGTAGGTGGCAAAGCCTTTGCCTGGTACGGCAAAGGTGAAAGCAATCAGGAGGTTAAAGCGCGTATCGCGAGTCAGGCGCCGGCGGTGGGGGTGGTGGAAATTCCCAACGGGGTGAGAATCACCGAAGCGATTGTCGCAGAAGGGAAAAACCTGGGGGTTATTTCCATGCGCGTGGACTTGTCCGAGCTGGATTCTATTGTGCACGGCGCTATCCGCTATTCGCTGTGGGTTATTTTGCTGATGAGTGTCTTGGCGTTGGCGATCTCCTACCGGGTACAGGCGAGTATCGTTAAACCGATTAACGATATTGTATTGGCGCTGCGTAACATCTCTGAGGGGGAGGGTGATTTAACCCAGCGATTGCCAGTGGCGGGTAAGGATGAGCTGGCGGAGCTCGCACAGTGCTTTAATCATTTTGTTGAGAGCCTGCGCAATATCATCGCCAGCGTAGTGGACATGAGTGCGAGTGTCACCCGCGATGCGGCGCAACTATCGCAGCGCTCCCTGGCGACCGAGCAGGCCATTAAGAACCAGCAGATGGAAACTGAGCAGATTCAAGCTGCGGTGAAAGAAATGGCTCATGTGGTGGATGAAGTGAGCCGAAGTGTGAGCGAAACTGCCGATCAATCCAACCAGGCTGACAGCGCCGCAGCCGCAGGCAAAACTACTGTGCAATCCACTATGGCACAGATTAAAAACTTGTCGCGTGATATTAAATCGGCAGCGGGCGTTATCGATGAGCTTCAAAAAGAGACAGACAATATTGGCTCGGTATTGGATGTCATTCGCGGTATTGCCGAGCAAACTAACCTGTTGGCGCTCAACGCCGCTATAGAGGCGGCGCGCGCTGGCGAGCAGGGGCGCGGCTTTGCGGTAGTGGCCGATGAAGTGCGTACCCTGGCCTCTAAAACCCAAGCGTCCACTACAGAAATTCGCGAGATGATCGAGCGTTTGCAAACTGGCTCGCGTCAAGCGGTAGAGATGATGGCGGCAGGCAACAACCAGGCTGGCGCTTCAGTGCAGCAGGCCGACTCCGCTAACCACTCTCTGGAG
>CBINKF010000744.1:0-1791 GCA_966251115.1 uncultured Cellvibrio sp. | reverse complement strand
CTTGATAAATGGCACTGCTCCGAAAAGGAAAAAACCGCGTTATTGGGCATTGGCCGCTCAACCCTGCACAAATACCAGGGCGCTCCAGCCAGCGCCAGGCCCAGCCCGGATTTACTGGAGCGCATCAGCTACCTGCTTAATATCCACGCGGTGCTGCGCACCCTGTTTGACAACCCGGAAAACGTCTACGGTTTTGTGCGCATGCCTAACAGCAATGGTTTTTTTAACGGCAAGGCGCCTATGGAGTTGATGAGCAGTGGCCTGATGAGCTCACTTTACGAAGTGCACCGCCATCTGGATGGCTTGCGCGATGGCCAGTTTGCCTAATCCTGTTGATTGCTAAGGACGACTTGTGGAATCTCTACCCAGTCGCAATGTTGAGGGCCAGAGTGCATATCGCCTGGTGCCCAGCAAATACCCAACGGTTAGTTTGTTTGATGATGTGGCTGACCAGGATGAGTTTGACAGCCTTTACGCCATACAGGCGCTAACTAATCCACGTCTGCGCCAGGAGCTGGGCAGCTTGAATTTGGTTCCCGCCAACGAGCGCCCCTATGGCATTCGCGGTTGTAATTACGCCATGGGGCCTTTTGTGCACATCAATCCGGCTGGCTCGCGTTTTTCCCGCGGCGACTTTGGCATTTTTTACGCAGCGATCAATGTGCAAACCGCCATAGCCGAAACCCGCTACCACCAGCAGCGCTATTTTGCCGGCGTCACAGGGCTTAAATACGATCGTTTGACCATGCGCTGCCTGAAAGCGCAGTTCAGCGCCGACTTGGTGGATATTACCGGCAACGACTATCGCGGCAGCGATTGGTATCACCCGCAGGATTACAGCAGCGCTCAGCAACTGGGCGCAGAGTTAAAAACTGCCAAATCCGCCGGGTTGGTTTACGACTCGGTGCGCAATCCGGGCAATGATTGCTATGGCTTGTTCTCCCCCAAACTGATTATCGATGTGATTCAAACCGCGCACTACGAATATATTTGGGATGGCAGGGAAATACGTATCGCTTTGGAGACCCAAGAGGCTTAGCTGTAATTGCGCAATGCGTCGCGCTCAAAAACAAAAAAAGGAACCTTAGCGGTTCCTTTTTTTGTTTTGCTTAGCGGAAAACTGCTTACTGATTTTTTTCGCGGGCAATGGCGCGATAGGCAATATCCTTCCGGTAGAACATGTCTTTCCAGCTAATTTGTGCTGCTAGTTTATAGGCGCGCGCTTGAGCTTCAGACACGCTATTGCCCAGGGCGGTGGCGCAGAGTACGCGGCCCCCGGCGGTGACTACCTGGCCATCTTTGCTGGCGGTGCCGGCATGGAAGACTTTTTCGCCAGCGACTTCATTGGTGGGCAGGCCAGAAATTACATCGCCTTTGTTGTAGGCATCTGGGTAGCCGCCAGCGGCCAGCACCACGCCTACAGAGGCGCGCGCATCCCAATCGGCGGTGGTTTTATCCAGGTCGCCTTTGAGCGCGGCCAGACACAGCTCCACCAGGTCGGAATTCAAACGCAGCATAATTGGCTGGGTTTCCGGGTCGCCAAAGCGGCAGTTGTATTCGATCACTTTGGGCGCGCCAGCGGCGTCTATCATCAGCCCCGCGTAGAGAAAGCCGACATAGGTATTGCCTTCGGCGGCCATACCGTTAACCGTTGGGTAAATCACTTCGCGCATAACGCGGTCATGCACTTCCTGAGTCACAACTGGCGCCGGAGAATAGGCGCCCATACCGCCGGTATTGGGCCCGGTATCACCATCGCCAACGCGTTTGTGATCCTGGCTGGTGGCCATT
>CBINKF010000743.1:0-1796 GCA_966251115.1 uncultured Cellvibrio sp. | reverse complement strand
TACCACCCTCGCGGCTGATCAATTCTTTACGTTTGGTGAATGACAGGTTGGAGTGAATATCCGGCTCAGCGGCATCCAGCCAGTAGGCGTCAAAGCCTTTGGAGTTGATTTTTTGGCTGATTTGCTTCCAGAAAATTTCCTGGGCCTCTTTGGTGTAGGGGTCGTAGAAGGCGTTCAGATAGCCAGCGCCAATCCAATCCTTGTTACCTTCTTCGATGTTCTTATTGAACATATAACCTTTGTCATTCAGCTCTTTGTAGTTATCCGTAGTCGGATAAAACTTGGGCCACACGGAGATCATAATATTGCCGTGCATCGCATGGATTTTGTCGGTCATGGCTTTGGGATCAGGGAAATACTTTTTATCAAAGTCGTGACTGCCCCAGGCGTCCACTGGCCAGTAGGACCAATCCAGCACTATGTTGTCGATAGGAATTTTTTTATCGCGATAGTATTTAAAGGTATTGGTAATTTCATCCTGTGACTTGTAGCGCTCGCGGCTTTGCCAGAAACCGTAAACCCACTTGGGCAGCATGACCGCTTTGCCGGTCAGGTGACGATAGCCAGCTACCAGGTCATCTTTGTTTTGGCCTGCAACAAAGTAATAGTCAATTGCCTTGCCAGTGTCAGAGGCCAGCGACAACTCGCCTTGCTCAGCTTTGGGCATAGGGTCCAGGTGGGTCAAGCGGAAGAAGCCACCACCAGGAGTCCACTCAACCTTTAAAGATTTTTTTTCACCCGCTTTCATGGTGGTGTTGTATGTGTGGTACCAGGGGTTCCAGTTCATGCGCCAGCGATCGAGTACTTTATCGCCATCGATAAACAGCTTGGCATAGCCGGACGAGTACATTTTAAAGTGATGTACGCCGGAAGTTTCCGCTTCAATACTACCTTCCCACTCTATGCGCAGATTTTTTGCGTCTTTAACTTCAGCGGGAAAATCATGCTCGCGCACGCTGTTGTTGCTAAAGAATTGATAATTAAGATCCGACTCTACACGAGTAAGCTTCAACTCATCGCCATCGTAATAGCGCGCGGTCAAGCCGCCGGGGTTACCGTTGACATCATAGAGTTTAAGGCTGTCAGCCAATGGCTGGGTTTCGCGCGGGTCGCCAAAGCGAGTGACGGAATTGTTATCCCAAAGTACGCCATAGTTGCGACTGGACAACACATAGGGAATAGAGATAACCAGATTGTAAGTGGTCAACTCCACATTTTCGCCGGCGTAATTGACCTGGCCATTTTGATGTTGACCCAGTCCAAAAAATCCTTCGTCGCTGCCGCGATTAAATTCCTGGCGAATCGCAAAGGAATTGGCTGCCGGGGCAATGGGGTCGGCGGTGACAGGGCCAAAGGTGCCGCGGTTCTCTTCGTGCAACAGTTCTTTGCCCGCCGCATCATAAAAGCTGACGGTGCCATCCAGCAGGGAGGCCTTGGCCGTCACCTTGGCCGTTTTGAGCACCAGGTTATTACCTTCTTGGCTTACGTCAAAAGCCGCACCGCTATCTGGCTCGGCTACCACCTGGATGCTTTTGGGAATAACCCCAAAGTCATCACCGGGCAGCGCTGTCACGCGGATGATGCTGTCAGACATCACCTGCAGGCGCACTTTTTTAACGGCTCCCTGGGTTAGGCTAAGCACAACACCATTGGCTGTTTTTTCATAAGAAGCCTGGGCCTGCACCTGCTCACTCGCGGGCTTGGCTGCTGTTGTCTCTTCACTGTGTTTGGAGCAAGCCTGCAGCAGGGCGACAGAAGCGACCCCCAGCACACAGGCTTTAATCCACTGATTCGCA
>CBINKF010000742.1:0-1808 GCA_966251115.1 uncultured Cellvibrio sp. | reverse complement strand
CAGGGCGCCCTGGGGGCGTGGGGAGTAGGCACCATCCACATGGTAGGACACAGCGCCTTCACCCACTTCGGTAAAGTCGGTGGAGGTTACCCCACGGATGGTGGTGGCTGTGCCCGAGTCGGTGCCACTGGCCAGTTGCAGGTTGGGGATCTTGCCCGCCAGATCACGCGCCGAGGTCACGCCCATGCGCTGCATGTCTTTCTGGCCCAGGGCGGAAATGGCGATAGGGACGGTTTGCACGGGTTCAGCGCGTTTGGTGCCGGTTACGATAATTTCTTCAAGCCCCTGGGTGTTATCGCTGCTGCTATCGGCTAGAGCAACCTGGGTCAGGCACCCACTCAGTACCAGGCTGATGGCAGTGTTCACGGCCGTGGAAATGGGCCGGCGGGTAAAGGATTTGCTCGTCATCTCAGTTTCTCTCGTTCACTGGCTTTTGTTGTTGGTTTACCTGCGGGGCTGATTTGTGATTTGCCACCGGCCCTGATGGGCGCGACAGGGTGTTGTTTGACGTCAAAACCAGTTTGCCAATGAAAAATTGCTCAAAGCGGCACTTTTCTACGGGAAACTTGTACTTTTCTGGGGGTGCTAGCGCTTTTTGAGCCGCCAAAATCAGAGCAGCGGTTTTTACGGGGGAATACTCTGCCGTTAGAGGCGAGAGGTTTTTGTGGGTAAAAATTAGTACTATTCACGCATAAAACAATACTAATCAATGCTCGGCTATCGACACTTCCAGGCGAGTGTCGTATATAAACAGGAGAATAATTAGCCGGTAATCGCCATGAAGCCCATGTATGAAAAAGTGCTGCCGACCGAGAACTCCTCCTGGCGTTACTGGCTTTATGCGTTGGAGGAAATCCCCTTTAACTGGCACTACCACCCGGAATACGAAATCTGCCTGACCCTTAACAGCCGCGGTCAGCGCTATATTGGCGACCATATCGCCGACTATGATCATCTGGATCTGGTGCTGCTGGGGCCAAAGCTGCCGCACACCTGGTGCTCCAGTGAGCTGATCGAGCCGGGTACCCACCTCACCTATGTGGCGCAGCTGCCCGCGCAGTGGATCGAGAACCTGGCGACTCAGCCGGAGTTGCGTGCGCTCTCCGCGCTGCTGGAAAAAAGTAAATATGGTGCGGAGTTCAGTCGTGCAACTGCCGAGCAAGTACAGCAGTGTTTTATCGCCATGGACGATGCCAGCCCGCTACAGCGTTTGATTGGTCTGCTGGAAATTTTGCAGTTGCTGATAGGCGACAACCAAGCTCAGGTAATTTGCAGTAACGACTATGCACCCGCCATTTTCCCTGACAGCGCCACCGAGAAAATCGACAAGGTGATTGCCTATATTCACCAGCACTACACCCAGGAACTCAATGCCGAACATTTGGCGGAGCTGGTGCATATGAGTACCAACCACTTTCACCGCTTTTTTAAGCAGCGCACCGAGCAGACGCTGACGGAGCTGGTTAACCAGTTGCGCGTGGGCAAAGCCTGCTCGCTGCTGCTTAACAGCGACCTGCCAGTAGCCATCATCAGCGAGCGCTGCGGCTTTAATAACCTGTCCAATTTCAATCGCCGCTTTTTGCAGTTTAAAGCCTGTACCCCGCGCGAATTCCGCCAGGAATATCAACGCCGTCGACAGTATCTCCAGCCGGCGGCTCGCCATTTCGCCTAGGGCAATTCCCTATTTCGTCTGAATGTCTGATGCCAACTTACATAAAGCCCTGGCCCAATCGGGATTAAGGCGCCAAAAGTTTTGCCCGCACAGTTTGCAAGCTGTCATTGGCAACAGGGCTTTGCTAAGGTTTGAA
>CBINKF010000741.1:0-1809 GCA_966251115.1 uncultured Cellvibrio sp. | reverse complement strand
CAACCTCACCCAAATGTATATAGCCCAGGCGCGCAATCAGCTCTACGCCAATCAGGGCCGCGCCCTGGCCAATCGCTACGGCAAGGAAGTCCGCGAGCGCTTTGCTGCCGACGCCGCCCTGCAAGCGCAATGGGATAAAGATCTGGCCAAAGGCAAATGGCAGCACTTTATGGATCAGCCGCGCATTGGCTACAGCTATTGGAACAACCCCGCCGCCAATACCCAACCGCTGATTTATGACTACCAACCCCACAGCCAGGCGGAAATGGGCGTCGCGCTCGAAGGCATGAGTCAGGCCTGGCCCAGCCCCGGCAACTATCAGCTGGCGCGCTTCGACCCCTTCGGCCAGCAAGCGCGCTTTATTGATATTTTTAATAAAGGCAGCAGCCCATTTAATTTTGTTGCAAAAACCTCTGCACCTTGGATTATAATCAATCATACTAGTATGCAAGTTACCGACCAGCAGCGAATCGAGGTCTCCATCGACTGGAGCCAGGCTCCCAAAGGCCAAGCCAGTGGCTGGGTGGAAATCAGTGGCGCCAGTTGGGGCAGTGCCAAAGTTGCGGTTAACGCCTTTAATCCGACCCTCAGCTTTGAACCTCTGGGTTTTGTAGAGGGCGACGGTTATATAGCAATGCACGCCGAGCACTTTGCACGCAGCGGCGGCAACAATAACTTTCATTGGGAAGTGATTCCCCAGCACGGGCGCGAGCTGTCATCTATTTCGGTGTTCCCGATTTCGGATTTCAGTTTTGAAGACACCAGCAAGGCCCCCTATGTGGAGTACGACTTTGCGCTAGTTACGCCGGGCGAATTGCACATCCACAGTTATTTCGCCCCCAGCCTGGCGTTTTTTCCAGGGCGCGGTTTGCGAGTGGCGTTGGCAGTAGACGATGAAAAGCCGCAAGTGCTCGACCTGGCCGCAAACTTCAGCCAAGCCGACTGGGAAGACGCCGTCAGTAATGATATTCGTGTGCTCACCAGCAAGCACAAGGTAGAACGCGCTGGCAATCACAAATTGCGGGTGTATATGGTAGATCCAGGTGTAAGCCTGGAAAAAATTGTAATAGATACCGGTGGACTCAAACCCAGCTATCTGGGTCCCCAGGAAAGCCGCAAAATGTAGTGGCGAAGCGAGCGACAGGTTTTGGCTTCAACACTCAAAAGATGCAGTCACTCATTGAGTATTTTGAATGAAAATTGTTGAAGCCAAAGTTATAGTCACCTGCCCCGGCAGAAATTTTGTCACACTAAAAATTACTACCGACCAAGGTGTCTATGGTATTGGCGATGCCACCCTGAATGGGCGCGAAAAATCTGTAGTTTCCTATCTGGAAGACTACTTAATTCCCGCGCTCATTGGTCGCGATCCCCAACAGATTGAAGACATCTGGCAATTTTTTTATCGCGGAGCCTATTGGCGTCGCGGCCCGGTAGGTATGACGGCGCTAGCCGCCATTGATGTTGCGCTTTGGGATATAAAAGCCAAGCTGGCCAATATGCCGCTCTATCAACTGCTGGGTGGCAAAAGCCGCGAGCGCATACTCACTTACACCCACGCTAATGGCAAGGATTTGGATTCCACCCTGGAAGCAGTGCGCAAAGCCAAAGCCAAAGGCTATAAAGCGATTCGCGTGCAGTGCGGCATTCCCGGTATCGAAAAAACCTACGGCGTAGCTAAAGGCGAAAAAAGTTACGGAGAACTTTTCGCTTCAGGTTGACGGTGTGAAAGGCATTTGTCCTGCGGCCGAAACATGAGCAGAAGACAAGATTTTTCATAAGAAACCACCAGTGCTTGCTTGCGAAAGC
>CBINKF010000740.1:0-1816 GCA_966251115.1 uncultured Cellvibrio sp. | reverse complement strand
CCAGTGTGTTTACCGGTTGATCTAAAGTCAGCGTTTCGGTGACGCCCCCCACTTTCAAGGTGATAGAGGAGTTCGCTGGAGGCGTAAAGTCGGTAGGTGTAAAAACCCCCAATGGCAGTTTACCTGCCTGAGCTGGCTGCCCAGGTGTAGGGGCACCAAAAATTTGAAAACGCACACCATTTAATTCGATATCCTCACCTGGGTGATAAAGCTGATTGGCAGCAAGCACCTTACCTGTACCTTTTTCGGTAATCGTAAAGTTTGCCGCGGATGGAGAAACCGAATCGAGCGAGTTGAAGCTCACCACCATGCTCGATGGGTAAAACTCGTCGTAGGCATCCTGATCAAAGACCAGACCGGCGGAAATACTCGCAGCAGGAGCAGAAGTATTGGATGGGCTAGCTGAAGTACTGACAATATTGGAGCCTGTGGGTAGATCCACAAACAGTTTTTTACCCGAATCACTTACAGCAACACTGACAGAGGCCGAAGCTTTTATCTGCAACTGGCCATCATCCCCTTTATAGGCGTAGTTGCCACCGCCCAGATCCACAAATGGCTGGGTACTGCCTTGAAAGCCCGAAAAAATATACTGACCAGACGCATTGCGGGTATTCAGCAGGCTGTAGAGTTCATCTGTTCGGCTCTCCACCTCCGAGGCCAGAGAGGAATAATCGACCTTGGTGAGAACTGATGTATTACCCGCATTAACAGCCAATTCCTGCATACGTTGTACAAGGTTAATGACCGACTGCAAAGTTGTCTCTTCCAGGTTCAGGCTATTGGTGCCAGAGTCAATATTTTTTGTGTATTGCGTGTAACGGGCCAACTCATCATTCAGCTTTAAAATATTGGTCGCGGCCACAGGGTCATCGGCGGGCGTCAGCACACGTTTGCCCGATGACATTTGCTCCTGGGTTTTGTTAATTTCGCTTTGGGCGTTAGTCATCCCCACATTTGCAATAGCGTAAATTTGGGAAGTGGATACACGGATCATGGTGAGTCACCCTTGAAATTCAATAGTATTGGGTTGCCCGAAATTTCACTATATCGATTGCAATAAAGTGTCAAACAACTCGCGCGCTACCGATATTACTTGCGCATTAGCTGAGTACACCTGCTGAAACTTAATTAAATCTGCAGCCTCTTCATCCAGGTTCACGCCGGAATAGCTATCGCGCAGAGTTTGGGTCTGATCCAGTAAGCTTTTACTGGCCTCAGTATTAATTTTAGATAGACTGCTTTTGGTACCCACCTGCTCTACCAACTTGGCATAGCCCTCGGAAAAACTAAGCGTTCCATCGGCCATGGTTTTTGCCGTTTCCAACTCCGAAAACTTAATCCCATTGCGGTTATCGTTGGAAGCATTGTCGTTAAAGTCTATCGAGAAAGTGTCCCCCGCCTGGGGCTTGCCTGTAATACTGGCCTGCAACCCCAAGTATGAACTCTGCGCAAAATCAGCCGCGGTGGAATCGCCAAATAGTTGGCTTGTGGAAGGAATGGTGGACATTTCTATACCACTGGCCAAGGTCAGATCTACGCGGCCGCCGACGGTAATTGCACTCAGCTCGTCCGCCACTGTGGCAGGGTCGTTAACGCCGGTGAGGCGTACATTGGGGTTGCCCTGACTGTCATTAATACTGATGCTGCTATCGAGCGGAGCGCTGGTCAATGGATCTGTACTATACGCACCAAAACGGAAATCCAAATTGACTCCGGAAGAAGCAACTATCTTCACCTCAGGCGCACCCGTCAGCGCATTGTGACCACTGGTAGCGCGAATACCCAAAGACTGCAAATTGGGGTTTTCATTAAT
>CBINKF010000739.1:0-1820 GCA_966251115.1 uncultured Cellvibrio sp. | reverse complement strand
ATGGTCTCGCTAAACGGCCTGCGTGTTCTCTATCCAACCATTCTCATTATTTATGGCGAACCTCAGTGGAACACCCTGGGTAATATTATTTTGTTTAGCGTCAACCTCGCGGGCAATGCCATTGCGGTTTATGGCATCGGCAGCCTGGCACCCACAGGTGTGGCCGGCGTCGCTGTGGCGAGCGTAATAGCCGCGGCGCTGAGTTTGCTGTTTGTGGTTTTGATAGTGCATGTCAAATTAAAAATTCACATTCCATTTGCCCAGGGTTGGCGGGGCTTTGCCGGGTTGATTGCGCCGGTTGTGCTGATCGCTGCACCCTCCATCCTTGAGCCTATGTCCTTTCAGGGCTATATGATTGCGTTAAACTGGATTGCCGCCGATGTCGGCGATTTGGCGCTTAAGGTTAAGGTCTACGCCTACAATACGTTTTTGTTTTGCCTGATGATTTCTATTGCGCTGAGCATGGCGAACGAGGCCATAGTGGCCCAGCGAGTGGGGCGCAATGAGTTTGATTTGGTGGATAGGCAAGTAAGGCAAACCCTGCGCTACGCACTTATTGGAACCTTGGTCCTGGCGCTGGTTTGGTTTGGTTTTAACAAGCAGGTACTCAGTGTTTATAGTCAGGACACGGCAGTGATAGCACTGGGCTTTTGGGCCTTTTTGTTGAGCTTTCTTGCGGAGCCCTGGCGCACCACCAACATCGTTGTAGGCAGTTCGCTGCGCTGTACTGGCGATGCGGCATTTACCTCGGTATCGAGTATCGCGGTTATCTGGCTTTTTTCCGTGCCCCTGGCCTATGTGCTGGCCCTGCCTTTGGGGTTGGGACTCTACGGTATTTTAATCGCCGCCGTGGTCGATGAGCTGCTTAGGGCGATCATCAAACTGGCCCGCTGGCGCAAGGGGATTTGGCGCCAAAAAGGTATTTTTCAACGTGAATCCCGGCGTGGAAAAAGTGAGCTTTTAGGTGATTAATGATTAATTTCACAAAACGCTGCTCCTTAGCCTTTTCCGATTGACGCCTTTGGTGCTTTCGGATAAGGTTCTTTGCGAAAAACGCGTCCAGATAATAAAACTTTCAGAATAGGTTATGGGTACGAGAGAGCCTCTAACCTCTGGTCTACCAGGTAACCACTACCTGCTTTCGACGGGATTTCACCTGGGGCTGCGGCCTCACGCTGTTTGCCAAACAGTATGAAACGAACAATAGCTACGGGTTTCGGCACCCGGGTTATGCTTTCGCGACTTAGGCAGTTAAAATGCCTTGAGTTAACCCTCGAACTACAGCTCCAGTGAGATTGATATCCCCTCGCGCTTATTTTCGCGGCTACGCGACTATAAACTATAAATAGGGGACTGAATTTTTATTGATAATAACTATAGGACGGAATATTGCTATGCCCCAGCCACAAGACATTGCCGACCCTGATTTCGGGTTGCTCGAAAAGCCGCAAACTTTCCTCGATGCTGAAATTCCCCAGTCGAATCGCCTCTACCAACTGCTGCTGCAATTTATGCGCTATGTGGTTGTTGGTGGTTTGGCGTTTGTTGCAGATTACACGGTGTTTAATCTGCTTATTAACGTAAAGCTTCATTATTTGCTAGCCACAGTCGCCGGCTTTTGTGTCGGTGTCGCCTGTAATTATGCCCTCTGTGTACTTTGGGTGTGGCGCGGTACTCGCGCTCGCAGTCTGCGCGATATAGCGGTATTTACGCTCATTGGCTTTATTGGTTTATTGCTCACATCGCTGTTGATGTGGCTGGCGGTGGATCTGATGGCATTTGATCCACGAATTTCCAAAGCGGTTGTCGCCCTGGTGATT
>CBINKF010000738.1:0-1821 GCA_966251115.1 uncultured Cellvibrio sp. | reverse complement strand
GGGTGTTATATGGCCCAAAACCTATACCACCAGCGCGGTGCTCTCGGCCGACAACACCAATATTATTGAGCCCTTGCTCAAGGGCAGCGCCGAGATGACCAAAATCGATCGCTCCGAACAGGCCAGTGAAATTATCTACACCCGAGCCACCCTGACCGCGGCCGCCAAGGCCGCAGGTTTGATGAAAAGCGGTAGTGATGAAGGCCAGCAGGATTGGTTAATTCGCCAATTGCGCGGCGCGATTAAAGTCAGCCAGGATCGCAACAAGGATTATTTTCAAATCTCCTACAGCGCCAACAATCCTGATACCTCGTTCGAGCTGTTAAATGCGGTTGTCAACGCATTTATAGAGAGCACCGAGCGAAAAAAGCGTGAGGAAAGTGTCGGGGCTTACAATTTTATCGATACGCAGGTGCAGTCCTATAAAAAGCAACTTGAACAAGCGGAAGATAAATTAAAAGAATTCAAATCAAAAAATACCGATGGCACTGAAGAGTCAGTAAACGCGCGTATTGCCGCGCTGCGGCAGGAAGTGGAAACCTTAAAGATATCTATCGAGGAATCCCAGTCGCGCATGAACACCGTTCAGCAACAGCTGAATAATGAGGGGCACTACTTGCAGGCCAAGGGGCAAATCGACGAATTAAAAGATCGTCGTCAGGCGCTGTCCAGCCAACTTGAACAACTGCTGCTGAGCTATCAGGAGAATTATCCGGATGTAGTATCCCTGCGCGCGCAAATTGCAGATCTGGATGCATCCATTGAAAAATTGCGCGCTAACGGCGAGGTGTATGGCAATAACGATAAGGTAGAGAATCCACTCTATGAGGAATTGCGCAAGCAGCTGGCAGAAGTGGATGTGGATATAAAAGCTAAAAAGCGTCGCATGCAATCTCTGGTTGAATTGCAAAAGCAGGAGTTTGAACGCAAACAGCGAATTGCCGCCAGCCAGGCCGAACTATCGGAATTGACACGTGACTATGACGTCACTCGCAAAGTTTACGAAGAGATGTTGCGCCGCAAAGAGGCTGCCCGCTTATCCATGACCCTGGATATAGAGGGGCAGGGCGTGAGCTATAGAATTCAGGAACCCGCCACCTTCCCGTTAAAGCCCTCGGGATTGCGCTTTTTGCATTTCGCTATTGTGGCGCCTTTCCTGGGCATATTACTGCCACTGGGCCTGTTAATCGCCTACATCCTGGTTGATCCCCATTTGCGCTCCTCGCGCATTTTGCAGCGGCAACTGCCCGAAGAGATTCCGCTAATTGCGAGTATCCCTCACTTTAATACGCCTTTTGCCGACCGACTATTAAAGAAAGATATGGTGTTTATTGTTTCCTCCGCTGTGGTCGCTATGGCTGCATATATTGCCGTTGCCATATTTTGGCAAATTGGTCACGGTTAATTGAGAGCTGACCATGGATAAAAGCAAAGACAAAAAATTAACTTCGCTAGTGGAATCAGTGGATTCGCTGGTGGAAACCAGCGAGCAGCTGGTAAAAAATGCCGTGCAGGAGCATATGAAGCGCGAGCAAATTAAAAATATGCGCGCGCATCCGCTTTGGGGCACAGAAGAGCTCTACGAAAAAAAAGTCATCTTTACCGGCATGCGCCAGCGCGAAGTACTAAACGCTTTTAGAGAGGTGCGCATACGTCTGCTGCAATTGAGCCAGACGGATAACATGGTGGTTATGGTCTCCTCGGTTGCCAGTGCTGGTGGCTCAAGCTTTTTTAGCTTCAACCTGGCGGCCACATTTGCTCTGGACACACACAAGACTGCACTTTATGTCGACTGTAATCCCTATAGCTCGTCGGCTGAGC
>CBINKF010000737.1:0-1827 GCA_966251115.1 uncultured Cellvibrio sp. | reverse complement strand
ACCAAGGGGTCCTGTATCCGATTTTATGCTATTCAGAATAGCAACACCCATACCAGCCTATGGTAGAAGTGGCATGATGAGCATATAGTAATAAATAATATTTAAGGTATTTATTGGTGGTGTTATGAGTTCAGATCCGGTTAAAAAAATAATTATTCTTGGCGGTGGGACTGCGGGTTGGATGACGGCGGCCTATTTGGCGCGTTGGCTGGAGTCGACGGATATAGCGGTAACCCTGGTTGAATCTGATCAAATAGGTACTGTAGGTGTCGGTGAGGCGACTGTTCCGGGGATACATCAATTTATTAAAAGCCTGGGCGTTAAAGAGAGTGAATTTATCCAGGCGACCAATGCAACCTTTAAGTTGGGTATAGCGTTCGAGAACTGGGTGAGTCCAGGTCAACATTTTTTTCACCCCTTTGGCGGCTATGGGGCGCAAATCGAAGACAGGCCTTTTTACCAAACCTGGTGGGCAGCCAAACAGAAAGGCTATCCAGAATCACTCGATAAATTTTGTCTGTGTACTCAGCTTGCATTGGCTGGCAAATTCGCCCAACCCAGTTTTGACGATAAAAGTAAATTGGCCTGGTATAACTACGCCTATCATTTTGATGCCTCGCTATTTGCAAAATATTTGCGTGGCTATGCAGAGCAGCGTCGGGTGGTGCGCCTAGAGGGAAAGCTGATCCATGCGCAAATAGACACAGACACAGGCTTTATTCAGGCCCTGCATTTGGCGTCGGGTCAAGTCGTTGATGGCGACTTGTTTATCGACTGTTCAGGTATGGCTGCGTTATTGATTGAAAAGGCCATGGGGGTCGCGTATGAGGATTGGTCCCGCTGGTTGTTATCGGATAGTGCGCTTGCCGTACAGACCCTCAGTGAGCGAGCGCCAGACCCTTATACGCGCTCGATTGCGCGCACCGCTGGATGGCAATGGCATATTCCGCTGCAACAGCGCGTGGGCAATGGCTATGTTTACGCCAGCCAATTTATTTCCCATGAGCAAGCGCAAGCGGAACTGCTGGGGCAACTAAGTGCGGAAACCATCACCGAACCAAAATTGATTCGCTTTAAAACAGGCATGCGGCCAAATTTCTGGGTTAAAAATTGCGCGGCTATAGGTCTGTCGAGTGGCTTTTTGGAGCCTCTGGAGTCCACCAGTATTTCCTTGATTCAAACAGGTATTGCCAAGTTAACCGGCTTTTTAGTCGATTTTAAAATTGACCCCAAGCATCAGGCTGAAGCAAATCGTTTGAATCGTTTGGAGTATGAGCGAATTCGCGACTTTATCATTTTGCATTACACCTTAAATGGTCGCAGCGAACCCTATTGGGAGCATGTGAGGCATATTGCTATACCTGCTAGCCTGGAGGAAAAATTGGCCGTATTTAAAGCCGCTGGCGAAATAAAGCTGTTGGAGCAGGAATCCTTTAAGGAGGAGAGTTGGGTCAGTATGTTCAACGGTTTTGGTGTCGAGCCGGAAGCTTTGGCTCCGCTTGAGAATGAATCACAGGCTCGGCTTGTTATGGAGAAAATGCGCACTGCAATTGTTAAAGGGCGAGATTACGCGCCCAGCCATCAAGAATTTTTACAATCTATAAGTAATTAAAAACGCGGGCTCAGCCCGCGTTTTTAAATTCAGTTGTTATTGAAGTTTGTTGGCACTATTGAGCTGGGGTTCACCATAAATAATTCCCCTGCCATCGGTACCTACATATACCCGCCCAAAGTGTTTAGGGTCGCCGACCAGAGTGCGAAAGCGCTGGCCGTAGCGGTGGTTGTCGTCATGTAACCTAAGCCAGTGTTCGCCTTGATCATCGGAGC
>CBINKF010000736.1:0-1832 GCA_966251115.1 uncultured Cellvibrio sp. | reverse complement strand
GTGACGACGTTCGTCACCGGCGTGGTCTACAGCGATGAAACCGTTGAGCGCATCGCCAAACTTGGGCAAATTGCCAGCACCAACTTCCGTGTATTCTGGGATAACGCTTACTCAGTACACGACCTGAGCGCAAACGCCCCCAGGCTGATGAGCATTCTTGAAGCCTGCCGTCGCCATGGCACCGAAGATTCGGCAATCCAATTTGCCTCTACCTCAAAAATTACCCACGCAGGCTCAGGCGTTGCCTTCGTTGCCGCCAGTGCCGTTAACCTGGCAGGTTTCAAAAAATTCCTTAACACCTGCACCATCGGCCCAGACAAAGTTAACCAAATTCGCCACACCCGCTTCCTCCCCAACAAAGAAGCACTTATGACACATATGGCCAAGCATGCCGCGCTGCTTAACCCTCGTTTTGAGGCAGTACTTAGCGCTCTCAGCAAGGCTTTTGACGGCACCGACCTGGGCGCCTGGGAGAAACCCCTTGGTGGTTACTTTGTGTCTTTCGACACTCGTCCAAACTGCGCCAAAGAAACAGTTCGCCTGGCGGCCGAAGCCGGAGTAAAACTGACCCCCGCCGGCGCCACCTACCCCTATGGCAAGGACCCACAAGACTGCAATATTCGCATTGCACCTTCGGTCCCCACAGTTCCCGAAGTGGTTGGGGCCATGGAGGTGTTTGTCACCTGCGTAAAACTGGCTTCAGTGCGCCAGGCAATTGCCAGCCGCAGCTAAAATTTGTGGTACTAGCGCCAATAAAAAAGCCGCAAATGCGGCTTTTTTATTGGCTTTTATTTCTCTAACAAGTAAGAAACAAGTGTTCTAATAATTTTCAATTAATTCCAAAACGCTTGGTTTACATCCTTATTTCCCTCCTATACTCCAGTTGTGCATCTAGGCAGCTGCAATTGCTTAGGCAGACACGGAGCCCCGAGTCCCCTCCCCTGAGCATCAGGACATAAATCACTTGTCTAACCCTCTCTCTTCGCACTTGCTTCAGGAGATTTTGTATGGGTGTTGCTACAACCTTAGAAGAATATCTAAAAGCCAAAAAAGTAGAATTTACCCTGCTGGAACATGATTACAGCCTGGGCTCTTTCAATACCGCGCGGGTCGCCAAAATTGATGAATTATGCCTGGCCAAAGCAGTCTTGCTGCGAGATGAAGACCTCCACTACACTCTTTGCGTACTCCCCACCCGCAACAAAATCCTGCGCCACACCCTCAACGACATACTCGACCGACATTTGGAGTTTGTTGACGAAGAAGATCTTTTCGAGGTCTTTAAAGATTGCGATACAGGCGCTGTACCCGCGCTGGGGGAAGCCTATGGCCTGGATGTCATCTGGGATGACGACCTGCTGCAAGTTGAAGAGGTCTATATTGAAGCGGGTGATCACCGCCACCTGATTCGCCTGCGCCAGTCAGACTTTGCCCAGTTGATGCATGGCAAGCTGCATGATCACTTTAGTGCGGACCGCAAGCGCGAAAGCAAACTCCCCAAAAAATACGTGCGTCAGGAGTACGAACTTTAACCGCAAAAGCTAAAGGCAATAAAAAAGCCGCTTGGATGAAAACCCAAGCGGCTTTTTCGTGGTATCTGAACTTACTTTTGCGGAACCAGAACCACGCTGGGTGCATGAGCTGCACGAGCAGCATCAGCTACAGCCACATAGGTACCTGTATCAGCCTTGGTGTTGGCCTGGATGATAACAGAAGCCTTGGGTAACTCCGCACGCATACGCTCAATATTTGAACGTACTGAGCGAGCATCCACACGGCGCTCACCTTCTTTCTCCAGCAACCAGATTTGGTTATCGGCAGAAATGCGCACC
>CBINKF010000735.1:0-1844 GCA_966251115.1 uncultured Cellvibrio sp. | reverse complement strand
TGCCCCGGCGGCGATTTCTGCTCCCTGGCCAATGCCAAGTCCATCCCCATCGCCGAGGCGATTCAGCGCCAGTTTGACGACCTGGATTACGTTTACGACCTGGGCGATATCGACCTGAATATTTCCGGCTGTATGAATGCCTGCGGCCACCACCACGTGGGCCATATCGGCATCCTCGGTGTGGATAAATCCGGCAAGGAGTTCTACCAGGTGCAACTGGGCGGCAACGCCAGCAACGACGCCTCCCTGGGCGATGTGCTCGGCCCCTCCTTCGGCGCCGACGACATGCCCGGTGTGATCCAGAAGCTGGTGGATGTGTACGTGGAAAACCGCAATGCGGAAGAACTGTTTATCGACACCTATCGCCGTATAGGTGCCGCTCCCTTTAAGGAGAGAGTCTATGCCAAAGCTAATTAAAGACGGCCAGATCATCGACGACAGCTGGAGCCTGATGGCCAAGCCCGAAGGCGATGTTGCAGCGGCTGAAGTTCCCGCTGGCCAGGTGTTGATTCCCCTGAGCGTATGGCTGGCACAAAAAGAAGCGCTGCAGGCGCGCACCGACCTGGGCGTGTGGATCGATAGCGACGAAACCGCCGAGCAACTGGGCGCTGATGCCCAGCGCTTTGCCGTAGTCGGCGTTAACTTCCCCGGCTTTATGGATGGCCGCGCCTTTTCTACCGCGCGTCTGCTGCGCGAGCGCTTTGGTTTTAGCGGTGAATTGCGCGCTGTGGGCAACTTTATCCGCGACCAGCTGTGCTACCTGCGCCGCTGCGGCGTAAACGCTTTTGCCTTCGCCAACCCAGAGATCAATCTGGAGGAAGCGGTGAAATCCCTGAGCGACCTGCAGGAGTATTACCAGGCCGCCGTGGATCAACCGCTGCCGCTCTTTCGCCGCAGGGCGGGTTAAATCTCGCTGGATTTAAGCCAAACCAACTAAAAAGCCGCTGCACTCCAGCGGCTTTTTAGTTGGTGTCAAACTCCCACAATAACTGTGATCAACTCAGCGTTTTCGAGTTCGTTTCAGCCAGCAAACCCGGTTCGAACCTGACAATCCAGGCGAACAATTTTACCGGCTCCCACCTTGGCCAATTCGATAAAGGTGAGATGAGTTGCCCCACGCGCCTGGCCTATAGTCCCACTCAAGCCATTTCCCTATTAGCAATTGTCGTAACAACAATTACCCAAAAAACAATAAAACGATTTACGCGAGCCAAGAAGTTCGCTCATAGCGTTTAGGCCAATTTTTGGCGCCAGTTGCAAAGCAACATTAGGCCAATTGAAAAACAACAATAAATTTCGCCAACACCTAAGCAAACCAAGTACGCCATTTTTTACCAGACCCAGCTGCGCAGTAACCAGCACCGTCACATCCGCTCGGGAGGTTTCGCCCCGCCTGCGAATTGCCATACCAGTTGGCCGGGTGGGATTTGGTATTTGTTTTTAGGACGATCAACCCGAAGGGATTCACTCAGAGACACAGCACCAGCGGCTGACAATCGCTCACTCTTAACAAGAGGAATCCCCAGTGAAAAACCTAGTCATAAGAATAAAAAATTCGCTCTTGCCCCCGGGCAAAAGCAATCGGGTGCTGCCAGCGCTCGCGCTTGTCCTAACCACGCTCATCAGCTTACTCAGCGCCAGCGCGGGTTTTGCCCAGCAGGTGGAAAAAAAGCTGCCGCCCTCGCAGCGGGTGACTATCAACCTAGCCGCCGGTATGCCCGGCCAGAGCCATTGGCTGTATTTAAAGGATCAAAATTCCACGGCCAACTCAACCATCAACCTCAACGACAGCAGCTGGTCGATGGTGGGTATTCCCCATGGCGCCAACTACTTAACCACCTTCC
>CBINKF010000734.1:0-1851 GCA_966251115.1 uncultured Cellvibrio sp. | reverse complement strand
TTCAACGATTAATTTTTTGTACTTTGCAAAGTCCACACCCGGCGCCACAAAAGTGCCGTCAAAACTGGGTTTGGGCAGCGCATTCATGCCCTCGGCCTGAGCTTTGGCCATGGCCGCTTCTTCGTGGGGTTTGTTAATGCCGCAAGCCGTAAGCAGGCTTGCACTGAGCAATGCGAGCAACAAGCTGATCGCGCGGTGTTTTAGGATGCTACTCATGATAATACCTGCCTGTGATTTTCTAGTGTGCGGCACCTGTGCACCGCGCTTCTGCAGTCTTAGAGGTCGGCGGCTGCATCAGGTTCAGCCCAGGTTCCGGCGCACGTTTAATTCCACCTGCACAAGCTCGCTACAGGCAGAAGTTAAGTTATTGAAGCATAAAAACAAAATGGGAAAAGCCTCGCCTCATATCAACTTTGTAATATTTTGTAGTTAAGCACGCAAGGGTAATTCAATATCGATAAATAACAAAAAAGGAGGCAAGTGCCTCCTGTTTTGTTTAGGGGATTAACCCACAAATACACGCGCGTTACGGAACAGGCGCAACCAGGCACCGTCTTCCTGCCAATCATCCGGGCGCCAGGAGTTAGTCACCGCGCGGAATACCCGCTCCGGATGCGGCATCATAATGGTGACGCGACCGTCGCGACTGCTGACGCTGGTGATACCCTGGGGCGAACCATTGGGGTTGGCCGGATAGGCCTCGGTCACATTCAGGTTATTGTCGATAAAGCGCATAGCCACAGTACCGCTTTCATTGCAGCGCTTAAGCGCTTCGGCGTTGGTGAATTCCGCGTAGCCTTCACCGTGAGCCACAGCCACCGGCATGTGCGAGCCAGCCATACCTTTAAAGAGTACTGAGGGCGAATCCTGCACCTGCACCAGGCTGAAACGCGCTTCAAATTGCTCAGATAAATTGCGTACAAAGCGCGGCCAATGATCGGCACCGGGGATCAGGTTTTTCAGGTTGGACATCATCTGACAGCCGTTACACACGCCCAGGCTAAAAGTGTCATTGCGGTGGAAGAAGCGCTCGAATTGGTCGCGCATCTGGCTGTTAAACAGTACGGTTTTGGACCAGCCTTCACCCGCACCTAATACGTCACCGTAGGAGAATCCACCACAGGCCACCAGGCCCTTGAACTGCTCCAAAGACACGCGCCCGCTGAGCAGATCGCTCATGTGCACATCCACAGCGTTGAAGCCAGCGCGATCAAAAGCCGCCGCCATTTCCACATGGCCGTTAACGCCCTGCTCGCGCAGCACGGCGATAGATGGACGCACACCAGTAGCGATGAAAGGCGCGGCTATATCTTCGTTGGGGTTGTAGCTGAGTTTGACGCTCAAGCCGGGGTTGGGCTTGGTGATAGCGGCAAATTCCTGCTCGGCACAGAGCGGGTTATCGCGCAGCGCCTGAATGCGATAGCTGGTTTCACTCCACAGGGACTGCAGTTGCGCGCGCGGTGCGGCAAACACTTGCTGGCCGTTCACAGAGATTTCCAGGCTGTCGCTGGCATTCAGGCCACCGATAACCGCCACTTTCAAACCGGCATCGGCAAAGCGTTTTTGTACAGCGGCAGACTGCGCGCGGGCCACCTGCAGCACAGCGCCCGCCTCTTCGGCAAAGAGCGCTGCCAGAGGGTCATCGCCCAGGCCATCGAGGCTGGCGCTGACACCCACATGGCCAGCAAAGGCCATTTCCGCCAGGGTCGCCAGCAGGCCACCGTCAGAGCGGTCGTGGTAGGCAAGCAAATCGCCGGCGGCCAAGCTGGCCTGCATAGCATCAAAGAAGGCTTTGAGCTGATCGGCAGAATCCAGGTCGGCCGGCTGCTCGCCCATCTGGTTGTACACCTG
>CBINKF010000733.1:0-1854 GCA_966251115.1 uncultured Cellvibrio sp. | reverse complement strand
GCAAACCTATGGCAGTACCCCCAGCCCGGGCCTGGACCCGAATACAGACTTGAGCAAGCTCCTAGCCCAAATAAAACCAGGCACACCCGAGCTGAGCATGAAGGCCCTGCGTCAACAATTGATGATGCTCATCCAGCAACACACCCAGGGCAGCCTGGCCAAAATTCAATTGCAACAACTGCACGCCCTTAATCACTTGGCAGACCAGGCCGAAAGCGGCGGCCAGGTCACGCACTCCTGGCAAATGGAATTGCCGGTGCGCATAGGTCCCGAGGTTCACCCTTTACAGCTGCATTTTCAAAGCCAGTGGGTACAGGAAGCTGAAGAGCAGGAAGGCAAAGCCGACAAACCGGGCCAGCGGGTTCGCCAGTGGCAGGTAATGCTCAATTTCGATTTGCCTCAGCTGGGGCACTTTTACGCGCAACTTATTATTCTCGGCGAAAACCTGTCGGCTAATTTTTGGGCCGAGCACAACAGCACCCTGGAAAAAGCGCGCCAGCGGCTCGCGCAGCTTCAGGCGCAATTGGAAAAGGAGGGCGTGCATATCAAACAGCTACAGTGCCTGCCGGGAACACCGCTGCAACCCAAAATGTCGCTGGGCTACTCACTGGTGGATATCCAAACATGACGCATCCAGGTCCAGACCCCTTGCAAAAAGCCGTTGCACTTTTTTATGACGGCGAAAATGCGCCGCAAATAACCGCCAAGGGCACAGGGGCAATTGCCGAGGAAATTATCGCTATAGCCCGCGCCGAGGGAGTACCTTTGTGCGACAACCCGTCAGTGGTGGATCTGCTGGTTACCCTGGAGCTGGGTGATGAGATACCTGAATCGCTCTATGTCGCCGTGGCCTGTATTATCGCCTTTGCCTATCAGTTGGAAGGCAAAACTCCAGCGCCAGCCAGCTAAAGCCGGGACAGCGGCAAAGCCAACGCCACCTGCTATTGATAAGATCCCGTTGTTGATAAAACAAGTGAAAGCCAATCAGCTATCGCGTTGATCGGCCTTGAGAATAGCTTCAAATTCATTGCGCGGCACTGGCTGGCTGGCGAAGAAGCCCTGATAAAAGTGACAGCCAAAACCACGCAATATGGCCAACTGCTCGGCTTGCTCCACCCCTTCTGCCACCAGCTCCATATCCAGCAGCTTACCCATGGTGATTATGGTTTCCACCAACACCCGGTCGTTGCGATCCTCAATGATATCGCCCACAAAGCCCTTGTCGATTTTGAGCGTGGTTACCGGCAGACGCTTGAGGTAGCTAATTGAGGAATAGCCGGTACCAAAGTCATCAAGCGAGAAGCTGACCCCCTGTTCGCTCAAGGTCGTCATGGTGGCTATGGCGTCTTCCACGCGTTGGATTACTATGCCCTCGGTAATTTCCATATCGAGGGAATCCCGGGGAATTGGGTATTTTTTGATACTGTCGAGTACATCTTCCACGAACGCGGCGCGGCGGAATTGACGCGGGCTGATATTAATGCTCAGGCGCATACCCGGCTGCCATATCCCCTCATCGGCCCAGCGCACCAGGGTTTTGCAGGCATTTTCCAACACCCACTGGCCCACATCGATAATCATGCCAGAGGTTTCCAGCACCGGAATAAAATCTACCGGCGACACCATGCCCTTGGTGGGATGGTTCCAGCGCAACAATGCCTCGGCCCCCACCACACGACCTGTCACCACATCAATTTTGGATTGGAAATAAAGTTCGAACTGCTGCTCTTCCAAAGCGCGGTGCAGATCGCCCTCCATTACCAACTGGCGGCTGACTTTATCGGCCATCTCCTCGTTAAAGAACTCGATGGAGTCGCGCCCTTTCTCTTTAACCTGATACATGGCGGTATCGGC
>CBINKF010000732.1:0-1858 GCA_966251115.1 uncultured Cellvibrio sp. | reverse complement strand
TGGACAGGTCGGCAACTCGCATTAAGGTCGGCGCCATTTGATTGGTGTTGAGAGTCTGACCTTGACGCGCATCCAGGGTCACCACAGTGCCATCCATAGGAGCCTAAATTTTGGCGTAGTCCAAATTGGCTGCCTCAACGCGCAGCGAAGACTCATTGGCTTGAATTTGTGCCTGCAGGGCTTTAAGTTGCGCCTCGGCGGATTTAAGGCTGGCCTCTGCCTGCTGAATGGATTCTGCGGTAGTCGCGTCCTCTTTCGCCAGATTCTGCTGGCGCTGGTATTGAATTTTGGCCAATTGCAATTGCGCTTCGCGATCCAACAGCTGCGCCTTAAGGTTGGCCAACTGCGCGCGTGAGCCATCTACCTTGGCGGCATAAACTGTTGCATCTATCTCCGCAAGTAAATCACCTTTTTTAACCTTACTACCCACATCCACGTGCAGTTTTTTCAGCTGACCCGACACCTGAGCACCCACGTCCACATAATTGCGCGGCTGCAGGCTGCCGGTAGCCGTCACCAGGTTTTCAATATCGCCGCGCCTGACCGGCTCGGTGGCATAAACGGGTTTTTCGGCTGAGCGGTTCAGCGCGCGCCAGCTTAGGGTTACCACCATTACCAACAACACCAGAGCCAGCGCCCAACGCCAGGGATGGCGGCGCAGGTGGGATTTTTTTACCAGGGGAGATAAAGCTAGATTCATGGAAAATTCACAGGTTAAAAAAGTTGTTATTCACGGCTGAGTATACCCCCAGCACGTTTAAAAGAGCCCGCTTTGGTTAAGCCTTACACACTTATTACACAATCGCCGGACAAGTGTTAAGCAGCTTTACACTTGTGAGCAAATATCTCCAAAACAAAAGCCGCACCCAGGGGGTACGGCTCGGGATACCAGACTTAATACAATGGCTAGCGGTGCAGCGCCATAAAGCCAATAACCACCAAAGGCAAGAGCGCGCCCAACCCCAAATACCAGCCACCTTTGGCCTTGGGGTTCATATGGCGGCGCAACAATAAAAGTCCCGTAATTGCAAAAATCACTACCGCAATTGCAAAGACGTCCATATACAATTGCCACAGTCCGCCAAACTTTTTGCCTTTATGCAAGTCGTTCATAAAAGCTATAGGGTTACCCGCCCCCTCCCCATAACTCACAGTGCCGCGTGCTGGATTAATTTTTATACCGGCACTGCCATAAAAGCGCGGCACCATCATTTCATATTCGCTGCGGTTCCAACGCCCCCTGGGACGCTCCAATTTTAACCGCAAAATTTCCCCCAGCCATTGAATCACAGCCTTGGGTGGCTGGTGATCCGCCGGGCTAAAATGTTGTACTGCAACTTTAATTTCATCGGGCACGGGCAAGTCGCGATACTCCATGCGCGGCTCACCCAGCAGCTGTTGCGCATGATTTAAGGTAAATCCACTAATACCATAAAGCAGCAGGGTAAAAAGCACTAAAGCAGAGCTAATCCAATGCCATTGACGCAAACTGCCAAAACTGATTTTTTTACCGCTCATTTTAATTACAACTCCGACCACTGACGTAAAAGGTTGTGATACACACCGGTTAAACTTAATACCTCTTGAGAATCGCCCAACTGCTGACGCAAGTTTGCAATTGAACAATCCATTTCATACAAAAGCCCACGCTTGGCATCTTCGCGCACCAGGCTTTGCGTCCAAAAAAAACTGCACACCCGCTCCCCTTGAGTGACAGGGGCAACTCGGTGCAAACTGCTGGAGGGATACAAAATCAAATCGCCCGCCGGCAGTTTCACCTCGTGACTGCCGTAGGTGTCCTGCACAATCAATTCTCCACCCTCATATTCCTCGGGATCGGATAAAAACAAAGTGGATG
>CBINKF010000731.1:0-1859 GCA_966251115.1 uncultured Cellvibrio sp. | reverse complement strand
TCTAATCTTTTTTCCTTTACTGCTTTACTCATCTTTGTAGCAATGCGTTTTTTCTTTTTTTCCAATGCTTTTGATACCAGCTCATTCATTTTGCGGATCACTTCGTTTTTATTCTCCAATTGTGTGCGGTAAGTTTGAGATTTTACCATCAGTGATCCGTCACTATTGATACGATTAGATAGCTTTTCAATAACGATTTGTTTTTGTTCATCAGTTAACTGGCCGTAACAGCGAGGACAGCTCACACCATGCATATACAAAGGCGACAACTTGTCTTGTTCGGTAATAGGGTGACGGCAGCCGTGGCACTGGTCGTAAATGCCTTTTTCCAGCTTGTGGTTAACCGCAACGCGGTTATCAAACACAAAACACTCACCTCGCCACAAGCTCTCCTCTTCCGGCACCTCCTCAAGGTATTTGAGAATTCCACCTTCCAGGTGATAAACCTCATCAAACCCCTGTTCTTTTAAGTAAGCCGTGGATTTTTCACAGCGAATACCGCCGGTGCAAAACATGGCGACTTTTTTATGCTTGCCTGGATCGAGGTTTTCCGCCACATAGGCGGGGAACTGACGGAAAGTCTCAGTAACCGGGTTAATAGCCCCGGCAAAGGTGCCTATATTAAATTCGTAGTCGTTGCGGGTATCAATTAACACCACATCGGGATCGGAAATTAACGCATTCCAATCCTGAGGCTTGACATAGGTACCCACAATTTTTTGCGGATCTATCCCCTCCACCCCCATGGTGACTATCTCTTTTTTAAGCTTCACCTTCATGCGGTAAAAGGGTTTGTCCTGGTAAAAGGACTCCTTGTAGCTCAGGCCGGCAAAGCGCTCATCGGCGGTTAAAAAAGCCACCAAAGCGTCAATCGCCGCACGTGCACCTGACACTGTGCCATTAATCCCCTCTTCCGCCAGCAGCAGCGTACCCTTGATATCCTGCTGATCGCAAAACTCCTTTAGTCTCGGAGCCAACTGCTGGTAATCCGGTAGACGAACAAATTTATACAGTGCAGCAACAACGATTTGACTCATAGCGGGATTTGTCTCAGGTAAAAATTCTCGCGAGGGTGATTCAGGATCGGGCGCAGCCAAGGGCTATACCCCCGAAGGGCGCGCATTATAGGCGTTTGTTTTTTGATCAGCCACTACTAATGCTTGCCACCACCCAAACATTCGGGCGAATTTGGCACTTTGCCGCTGGCTTGCCACTCCTCCGGGGTGTAAGTGTGCAGGGCCAGAGCGTGGACCCCCTGGCGCAATTCATCGGCCAGGATAGAGTAGACCGCCTGGTGGCGCTGCACCTGGCGTTTGCCAGCAAACCCCTCGGCCGCGAGGACCACTTTAAAATGGGTTTCCGAGCCGGGGGGCACAGAGTGCATATAGCTTTCGTTGATCACTTCCAGATGTTGAGGTTGAAATTGAGCAATGAGCTTGGCACTGATAGAGGCTTCTACGGGTTTCATAGTTAATGCTACCTCAGGGTGAATCCTGACGGGATTACGACGCCAGAATTTTGGATATGGATAGAGAATTTGCGATATTTTAGCGGTAAAGCTCTACACTGTGTTGGCTTGATGACAGCTTTTGTGCGCAAGCCCGAACCCTGTACACGCCCAATGCCGTTCTATCATGAAAAAACCAAAAGTGTTTATGGATCGCCGCCGCGGAGAAGATCGACGCCAGGAGTATGACCCCTGCCGCTATATGCCGCTGGATCTCTATCATCGCAAAAGACGCAAATCTACCGACCGCCGCTCAGCTAACCGGAGCCTGGAGGAGGATTACCTGGCCTTCCTCGGCCAACTTCCGCCATCTCGACCTCACTGAAGGCCCACGCGCTGGCCTTGGCGATAT
>CBINKF010000730.1:0-1859 GCA_966251115.1 uncultured Cellvibrio sp. | reverse complement strand
ACAAAATCCCCTTGTCGCGCGCCAGCTGCAAATCCATCTTGGTGAGCATAAACACGCCGTGACCGCCGCGCTCAAATTCCACCCAGGTAAACGGCAGCTCCGGGTAGGCCTCTTTCAGGGCCAGCCAGGAATTGCCCACTTCAACCACCAGCAAACCGGAATCGGTTAAATAATCGGCAGCCTCCGCCAGCAGGCGACGGGTAAAATCCAAACCGTCATCGCCCGAGGCCAGGCCCAAGTCCGGTTCGGCATGGTATTCATCGGGCAGGCTCGCCATATCATCGGCGTCCACATAGGGCGGGTTGGATACTATCAGGTCAAACACCTGCCCCTGCAGGTTTTCAAACAGGTCCGATTGCAGCGCAAACACCCGGTCCTCCAGGTCGTGACGCTGAATATTCTCCCAGGCCACATCCAAGGCATCGTAAGAAATATCACTTAATTGGACTTCCGCCTCGGGAAAGCTGTAAGCGCAGGCTATGCCAATACAGCCGCTACCAGTACACAAATCCAGAATTCGCTGGGGGGACTGAATCAACCAGGGTTCAAAACGTTTTTGGATCAGCTCTCCCAGGGGTGAGCGCGGCACCAGGACCCGCTCGTCCACCACAAAGGGTAAGCCTGCAAACCAGGTCTGACCGGTGATATAAGCGGCGGGAATTCGCTCCTGGACACGACGCACCAGGTTGGCCAGCACCCGCTCGCGCTCGGCGCGGGTCAAGCGGCTGTCGAGCCACTCGTTAGCCAAAGGTGGGGTCAGATGCAGGGCGTGAAGCACCAATACTTCCGCCTCATCCCAGGGGTTATCCGTGCCGTGGCCATAAAACAAATTGGCCGCCGTGAATTCGCTGGCGCCCCAGCGCAAAAAATCGCGAATGGTCAGGAGCTCATCGCAAACCGACTCAGATTGACTCACGTTCAGGCCCTCAATTTTTTAAAGGCCGCTATTCTACCTGCTCGCGCCAAAGCAGACTAATTGGATTTATATTTTCGCGAATTGCTCTAAAGCGCTAAACTGGCGTTTTGAGTTAGGCAACCTGCCTGTTTGAGCACTGCCCCGTTTGAGGATTGAGCAATGAAAGACCATTTTGCGAGCATAATTGCCAGTGTTGGCGAAGATTTAACCCGCCCCGGGCTAGTGGATACCCCCCAGCGCGCCGCAAAAGCCTTTCAGTTTTTAACACGCGGCTACAATCAAACCCTGGATGAGGTGGTAAATGGCGCGCTTTTTCCTTCCGATTCAGATGAAATGATCATGGTGAAGGATATAGAGCTTTACTCCCTGTGCGAGCACCACTTGCTGCCCTTTATCGGCAAGGCCCATGTTGCCTATATCCCCACCGGCAAGGTGCTGGGCCTGTCCAAGGTCGCGCGCATTGTGGATATGTTTGCCCGCCGCCTGCAAATACAAGAGCAGCTGACAGTGCAAATCGCCCAGTGCATTCAGGAAATTACCGGCGCCTCAGGTGTGGGCGTTATTATTGAAGCACAGCACATGTGCATGATGATGCGCGGCGTGGAAAAACAAAACTCCTCCATGAAAACCTCCGCCATGCTCGGCAGCTTCCGCAGCAGCCAAGCTACGCGCAATGAGTTTTTATCCTTATTGCGTTAACTCAAACGCGCACTTTTTTTCATTTGATTGTCCACTTCCGCCTGGGGCTCTGTCGCCCCCAGTTGACGCCAGGATTTAACCAGGGCCTGGCGACTGGCAGCCGGATTCAACTCCAAAAAACGTGCGCGCAATGATGGGTCAATTTTGCTGTAATTTAACAGGTCATCGCGAAATTCTGTCGAGAGCGAAACGCGACCAATCCAGGTGGACAACAACATAGTAAACAGCTGGCTGTTGTGAATAC
>CBINKF010000729.1:0-1861 GCA_966251115.1 uncultured Cellvibrio sp. | reverse complement strand
AGTTCACGGTGAACATCACCAAGATGCTGGAAAACGGCAAAGCCAATGTGTTTGTTCGCACCACCGATGACCATGGCACCTGGTATTTGCACGTTGCCCTGGATGTGGATGGCGTAAAAACCGGTTTGGATGCCAGCTATACCCAGGTTGGCCCGCGCAACCGCCATGTGCTGGTGCCCATCACCGGCGCCGATGGCATGGGCGGCTCAACTACCGAGTGGCAGAGCTTTGATATGGGTGAAGGGCGCGGCTGGGACGGCACGGTGGCGGGCGGTTCGCTGGAGTTAAACCTGGACAACGACTGGTCGCTGATCGATCGCTTTGGCATGACCAGCGGCAATGCCGACACCCTCGGCTTTGTGCCCCAGGGCGCAGCCGTCACCCTGGGCAGTTTAAATGGTGGTGTGGCGGGTGAAACTATAACCGGTGCCGCCGTCGCCTCAGCCGATCTGGTGCAGCAATTTGGCCCCTGGGTAGTGCGCAAAGAGATAGACGCCTTCAGCAACGATTTTGCCCTGAGCAAACGCTGGGACAGCTTTAAGGCCACCGTCGGCTACTACACCTCCAGTTGGAGTGTCGATGAGTGGTGGAGCATCGGCAACCAAAAATGGTATCAGCTGGGCCACGATGGCGAGATGATCAGCGCCGCCAGTATTAGCGACCCCTGCCAGGGCGCCGATGTCGCCACCTGCGGTTGGAAATACGATGTAAACGCCCTGGGCGATGCGCGCGAAAATGCCTTTTACCTGGCCGGTGAAGCCTATGCCGGCGACTGGACCTTTGATGGCGGTGTGCGTTTTGCCAATCGCAAAACCAACTACTCGGTGGATGATGGCAGCCTCGATGGTGTCAATGATCTGGTGGTCGAAGCCGATGAAAATCAGGTCTCCTACACCGCCGCGGCCAACTGGAATTTCCGCGAGGATATGGGTGTGTTTGTGCGCATTAACGACGGCTTTAAATTCCCCGACTTTGACGCCTACCGCGATTTTCGCGGTGACTACAACAACGGCTCGGATTTAATTATCGACGTGCAGCAATTCGAGTTGGGTTACAAACTCTCGCGCGATAATTATTCACTCTACGCCACCGGCTTCTCCAACCAAACCAAAGGCCAGCCCTTCTGCGACGTGGGTGGCGCTGTGTGCGATCGCTTGGAAACCGAAGCTGTGGGTGTTGAGCTGGATGGCAAATTGTTCCTGGGGGATTTCACCCTCGAACTTAACGGCACTATTCAGGACCCCAAGTACACCAGCGGCGATTTCGATGGCAAACAGGTATTGCGTCAACCCACCCATCAAGTGCGATTAACACCCAGCTATCAAATGGAATTTAGCGGCGGCGTGGATGCCAGTATTTACGGCACCCTCACCCTGGTGAGCGATCGCTACGGCGACAGCGCCAACACCAACAACCTGGGCAGCTATACCAAGGTGGACTTTGGTGTGCAGGTGAATGTGGATCAGGTCAATATCCAGCTGGCGGTGGACAACCTCACCGATGAGCAGGCGCTCACCGAAGGCGACCCGCGCTCCGCCGGCGCCTCGGCCAATGGCCGCTACATTTTGCCGCGCAATGTAAAACTCTCTGTGGGCTACAAGTTTTAACTGCTCAGCCGACCACTGAACGGAGAAATCTGTCGTCCGTTCGCTGCTTGGGGGCCTGCCTGCGGCCGGCCCCCTTTTTTTTCGCGGTTAATGGCAATGGCTGAGGTTACCCATGCGGCTTACACTAAAGAGTGGCTGCGTTTGGTTGTTTGTTGCAAGCCTGGCCGGCTGCAATAACACACCAGCGCCGCGCTTATCCAATCACACTGAACAGAACGCGCAACCACCAATTGCTCGCCCCATCAATCAAACAG
>CBINKF010000728.1:0-1861 GCA_966251115.1 uncultured Cellvibrio sp. | reverse complement strand
GGGGGGCCGCGTTTTTGTGAATGCGGGGCCGACTGTGCCTCTTTGAGCAGCTCCAGCGATATACCAAAGCTTTTGTTGGCCGCCTCGGTGCCGGCAATGGACTGGAATACCAGATCCACCGGCGCGCCCCGTTCGATCAATTTAATTTGATTGGTAACGTGAGTGAGCACACAGGATTGGGTGGGAATTTCAAATTGCTGAATGATGTCATCGAGCATCTGATAGAGCCTGTGCAACTGGCCAAGGTTGTCGCTCGCCGGATTTACGCCGATAACTGCATCGCCACTGCCGTAAAATAATCCATCGAGAATCGAGGCGGCTATACCGCGTAAATCATCGGTGGGGTGGTTGGGCTGCAGGCGCGCTGACAAGTGCCCGGGCAGGCCGATGGTGTTGCGAAAGGCGGTGACGACACGACATTTTTTGGCCACCACAATCAGGTCCTGATTGCGCATCAGCTTACACACACCTGCGACCATTTCCGGTGTTAATGCCTGTTCCACGCGCTTGAGGGCAATCACATCGGCGCTGTCAGACAGCAGCCAGTTGCGCAGGTCGCCGAGGGTGAAGTGGCTGATCTCCTTAAAGGCTTCGCTGTTGTGTGAATCGAGAATCAAACGGGTGACCTGGTCGCTTTCGTAGGGAATAAGCGCTTCCTGTAAAAATTGTGCGAGGGGAACTTCAGCAAGGCAGAGGCGCGCTGCCATGCGCTCGGCGTCGGATGCGGCGCCGACGCCCGCGAGGTAGTCGCCGGAGCGCGCGGGCGATGCCTTGGCCATTAGTTCCTTCAAGTCGCCAAAAGCAAAAGTCTGCACGCCGAGTTGCTGCCGGTATTTCATGGTGTCTCCTTGCCTGAACAACCTGATCTCAAGAGATTGCAATATTCTTGTTGCAAAAGTGTAACAACAGCGGCCAGGGGCTTTTTGAAAGCAGAGCACAAATTTACGAGCAGCTTGCGTACCAAGTGCTTGCGAGTGAAATTTTGACGTTTAAATTGCCTTTGTGAGCACGGGCGAACCGCTGGTCTGTGGGCTTTTTAGGGCGCGCTAATGACGCGCCCCAATACCTGAGTTTGCTGTTGGTTTTGCAGTTGATTAAAGGCCTGAGCTGCTGCGTCGGCCGAGGCGAAACCCTTATGACGGGCGTCGAGCATACGCAGGATGATGTGTTTTAGCGGTTTGGGCAGGTGGCGCAAGGCCCAGCGATTGCGCCAGTTGAAGATCGAGTTGGCGGGAATTTTCCCACTCAGTAACTGAAACAAAATCGCACCGGCTGAATAGATGTCACCGCCGACACTGGCCGCTTTTTCGTCGAGGTGATACCAGTGACTATCCTCCCCGTAATTGTGGGCGGGATAGCCGAAGTCACTTAACTTTAAATGGTTATCGGCGGCAAAAAGAATATTGCTCGGGCGCAGATTGCCGTGAATCACGCCAACTGAATGGGCGCAGGCGAGGGCGCTGCACAATTGCTGGGCGATTTGCATCCACTGGCCGAGGGTAAAGGCCTGGGTGAGCCTATCCTGCAGGCTGCCGGCGGGAAGATATTCGCTGGCAACAATAAACACCCGCGGATTTTTGCCAGTGCCGTAAATGCGCGTAATGTGCGGGTGCTGAACATGCATGAGTTTGGCGGCGGCCACGGGCGCATTGCCCAGGTGATCCAGGGTCTGCTTTTTTATAATCAGCAAACGGTGGCGATTGGGATCGTTGACCAGGTAGGTGGCGCCGAAAGGATTTTCCTTTAATACATCCAGCAGGTTGTAATTGGGTGGCATATTGTCGCGGGTGGACTCGACGCTCCAGCGGTTGGTGCGCAGATGGCGGCCAAGGGTTTCGACTTCCTAGATGCGCCAGTGTCC
>CBINKF010000727.1:0-1866 GCA_966251115.1 uncultured Cellvibrio sp. | reverse complement strand
CGACCTGACGGCTACCGACTACACAGACACCGGCCTGGACCCGGACACCACCTACTACTACAGCATCACCGCCAAAAATGCAGTAGCAGAGAGCTATGGTTCCACCCAGGTGCACACCCAACTGCTGTACACCCCGGTACCCGCCAAAATCGAAGCCGAAGCCTTTAGCGGCATGTCCGGCGTACAGCTGGAGGATTGCACCGATACCGGTGGCACCAAGGATGTGGGCTATTTTGATCCCAGCGATTGGATTGAATTCCAGATTAAAGTGGAAACCGCCGGTAACTTTACAATCGACTATCGCCTGGCAACCGCTAACGGCAGCACCGGTTTTGAAGTGTTGATTGACGATCAGGTGGTGGATACCCAGTCGGTGCCCAACACCGGCGGCTGGCAAACCTGGATCACTCAAACAGGCAACAGCTTTGCCATGAGCGCGGGTAACCATACGCTGCGTTTCCGCTCAGTGGGTAAAGAGTGGAACATCAACTGGTTTGAAATTAAAGCTAACTAGGTTTTATGCCGGCAACGCAAGTTGCCGGCTTTATTTTTTTGTTGGACTACACTTGCGGGACAACAAAAAACTGCTGTTGCGGGAAGACATCGGTAGGTGAGAGACCAAAGGACTAACCGCGTTATCGCCTGGACACAGGCAAGTTTATTAATTGCAACTAATGGTAAATCACAATGAAAAATTATTTTCTTACCGCTGCTGCGACTCTATCCCTGCTTTCGCTGAGTGTTGGAGCCTCCGCCGCAGATGCTCAGACCAACGTCAGCAGTGCTGCTGTGAGCGTTTACACCACAGCAAAAGATAGTGACCAGCGTATCGGCCTAACCGATAAACTCTCGCTGCAAGCGGCACACCAACCGCCCGAAACCGACATAGCCATCTTTGTGAATCCCCAAATTCACTACCAAACCCTGGTAGGAATTGGCGGCGCCATTACCGATGCATCTGCTGAAACCTTTGCCAAACTAGGCAAAAAAGAGCAGCAACAACTGCTCGATGCCTACTACAGCAAAGACAAGGGCCTGGGTTACAGTTTGATGCGCACCAGCATTCACAGCTCCGATTTCAGCAGCGGCAGCTACACCTACATTAAAGAGGGCGATAAAGACCTCAAGACTTTCAGTATCAAGCATGACAAGCGCTATCGCATTCCTATGATCAAGCGCGCTATAGCCACTGCTGGCGGCGACATGATCCTGTTTGCCAGCCCCTGGAGTGCGCCCGCGTTTATGAAGGACACCAACAACATGCTGCAGGGCGGCAAACTGCTGCCCGAATACGCGGACACTTGGGCCACTTACTACACCAAATTTATTAAGGCCTACGAAAAAGAAGGCATCCCCATTTGGGGTATCAGTGTGCAGAACGAACCCATGGCCAAACAAACCTGGGAATCGATGATTTTTACCGCCGAAGAAGAGCGCGACTTCCTTAAAAATCATTTGGGCCCCACCATGGAAAAAGCAGGCTTGGGCGACAAGAAAATTATCGTCTGGGACCACAACCGCGATTTAATAAACTACCGCACCAACGTAATTTTGAGTGACCCGGATGCGGCCAAGTACGTTTGGGGTGTCGGCTTCCACTGGTACGAAACCTGGACCGGCGGCAAGCCCTTGTACGCCAACGTAGCTGAAGTGAGCAAGGCTTTCCCCAATGTAAAACTTATGCTGACCGAAGCGACCGTGGAAAAATTTGACGCCTCCCGTTACCAGTACTGGCCCAACGGCGAGCGCTACGGCGACTCGATTATTAATGATTTCAACTCTGGCGCAGTAGGCTGGACCGACTGGAATATTTTGCTGGATGACAAAGGCGGCCCCAACCACGTTGGCAATTTCTGTCTGGCACCA
>CBINKF010000726.1:0-1871 GCA_966251115.1 uncultured Cellvibrio sp. | reverse complement strand
GCCATTCACAGCTATAGCACAAAAATCCTCCAGCGGTCGTTGCGTCTGTGTTACAAAACTGCCCGCCGCAATAGCGGTAGCCCCCCCGCACTGGCACGGGATTTTGCCTAACTTCCACAAAAATGCTAAAACAGCTCCCCGCCCCACCGGGACACCAAGGCCACTGCCCGCGCAAGCAGCGCCACTAACAACATCAGAGCTTTCCCAAAAGCCAACCAGAGGACCGGGAGCGCGTTAAAAGGCTATTTCACTTAAGGAATTTCACAATGAAAAAAGTATTCTGGATTTTATTAACCTGTTTCGCCTTGGGGGCCCATGCACAAAACGACGCGGCAGATACCAGTGCCGACGAGGGCATGACGGCCGAAGAATTTATGACCTCGCTCAAACCCCAGACCGGGCAAATCCAATTGCCAGGTGGCATCGCCAGCCTCAACCTGTCCACTAAATTTCAGTACCTGAGCCCGGAGAGCGCCGAGCGCTTATTGGTAGACGGTTGGGGCAACCCACCGGGCAATGAAACCCTGGGCATGATTATCCCCGCAGATATCAGCCCACTCGAAGCCGAAGGCTGGGGCGTGGTTATCACCTATGACGAAGACGGTCATGTTAAAGATTCGGACGCCGATGAGATCGACTATCAGGACCTGCTCAAGGACATGAAAGAAGAGAGCGCTGAAGCCAATAAAGAGCGCGTTAAAGCCGGCTACGGCTCCATGGAGCTGGTGGGCTGGGCCGAGTCGCCCCGCTACGACAAAGCTACCCACAAATTTTACTGGGCCAAAGAGTACCAAACTGATCGCGGCCAAGAGCACTCGCTCAACTACAACATCCGCGTGCTGGGCCGCAAAGGCGTGTTGGTGCTGAATGCCATCGCCGGTATGAGTCAGCTGGACACCATCAAAATGGAAACTCCCGATTTGCTGGCGATGACCGAATTTACCAAAGGTAACCGCTATGAGGACTTTAACAGCAGCACCGACCACGTTGCCGAATACGGTCTGGCGGCACTGGTTGCTGGCGGTGTCGCCGCCAAGATGGGGCTGTTTGCCAAGTTGTTTGCAATGGTGATTGCGCTTAAAAAATTCATCATTATTGGCCTGGTGGCAGTCGGCAGTTTTGTTATGAAACTGCTTGGCAAAAAATCCTCTTAAACGGAATATCCCAGCGGTATGAAACTCATCTTGGCGCTACTGAGCGCAGGCAAACTGGGCAAATTGCTAACCACCGGCGGCACCATGCTGTTTTCCATGCTCGCCTATTCGTGGATTTTTGGCTGGCCCTATGCAGTGGGTTTTGTACTGCTGATTTTATTTCACGAGCTGGGCCATTTTATGGCGGCGCGCCAGCGCGGTTTGGATGTGGGCGCCCCCACGTTTATTCCCTTTTTGGGCGCCTGGATTCAGCTTAAAGAGCAGCCCATGAATGTCGAGACCGAAGCCTATGTCGCCTTTGCCGGCCCGCTCGCAGGTACGGCGGCGGCCATGGCCTGTTATTTTGTGGCGCGCGAACACGACAACCAATTATTGATGGCGCTGGCCTACGCCGGCTGTATGCTCAACCTGTTTAATTTGATTCCAGTGTCGCCGCTCGATGGGGGGCGCATTACTGCCATTATCTCTCCCAAGGTATGGCTGCTGGGCTTGCCGCTGTTGGTTGGGCTGTTTTTTTACAATCACAGCCCCATGCTGATTTTGATTGCGGTGCTCGCCTACCCACAAATCAAGCAGGCCATTTGGCCGGATAAAAATGCCTACCCGGAAAACTAATATCAATCAATCTCCAACGACCGCATCAACTACGCCGTGCTCTAACTAGGCCTGGTTGGTTTTTTAAGTGTGATGACCTACGAGTTGCATAATAATTTAGGC
>CBINKF010000725.1:0-1872 GCA_966251115.1 uncultured Cellvibrio sp. | reverse complement strand
CACTGGATCTGGATTCAATCGCGCGGGCGGATTACTGAATTTTCTCCCACCGGCAAACCCGAGTGGATGTCGGGCACTCACGTGGATATTACCGCCGCCGAAGAGCACCGCAAGGCGGTGGAGCGCAGCGAGAAAAAGCTGGCCTCGCTGTACAATTTGTCGCCCGTGGCCATAGCGCTCAATCGCTTGTCCAATGGTGAATTTATCGAGTGCAATCCCGAATTTTGTCGCTTGACCGGCTACACCCAGGAGGAGCTGCTGGCGATGGATTATTGGCAGTTGACGCCTGAAGAGTACCGGCGCGAAGAGGCCGAGCAAATCGCCGCGCTGCATATCAGCGGCCGCTATGGCCCCTACGAAAAACACTACCTCCACAAAGACGGACGGCGCATTGCGGTATTGCTTAACGGCGTTGCTATAGATGGCGACAACGGCGAAAAGCAAATTTGGTCGATAGTGCAGGACATCACCGAGCGCAAACGTATCGAGCAATTGAAAAATGATTTTGTCTCGGCCGTTAGCCACGAGCTGCGCACGCCGCTCACATCCATTTCCGGCGCCCTGGGCCTGGCCTTGAATGGGCTGCTGGGTGCCCTGCCGGCCAAGGCGCAGGAGATGCTGGGCATAGCGCAAAAGAATTGCCGGCGCCTGTCCAATTTGATTAACGATTTGCTCGATATGGAAAAGCTCGCCGCCGGCAAAATGAGTTTTGACATTCAACCGCAGCTGCTGCTGCCTATAGTGGAGCAGAGCCTGGAGGCCAACCGCAGCTACGCCAGCCAGCTGGGGGTGAGCTTTGCGCTGCAGGCCGATGTGGGTGCGCCAGTGGTGCGCATCGATAGCGAGCGACTGCAGCAGGTGCTGGCCAATTTTCTCTCCAACGCCGTTAAATTCTCGCCGCCCCAGGGCACTGTGGATGTGCGGGTGGAGGTGGAGCGGGACCGTGCGCGCATCAGTGTGCAGGATCACGGCCCGGGGATTTCGGCCGAGTTTCGCGCGCGCATTTTCCAAAAATTTTCCCAGGCGGATTCTTCCAGTTCGCGCCAGCGCGGTGGAACCGGCCTGGGCCTGGCAATCAGTAAAGAGCTGATCGAACGCATGGGTGGCAGCATTGGCTTCCACTCGGAACCGGGGCAGGGCGCGTGTTTTTTTGTCAGCTTCCCGCTGCAAATTTTGGGTGAGTAGCTATATTTTGATGTTCGATTGATATTGGCCTAACACGAGGGCCAGGACGATACATTATGACCAAAGCGCTTGAGCGTATTCTCTATGTCGAGGATGACCCGGATATTCAGGTTATAGCCTTGATGGTATTGGAGTCCATCAGCGGCTTCCAGGTGGAGGCCTGCGCCTCGGGCAGCGATGCGCTGGCCAAAGCGCCGGGGTTTGACCCCGACCTGGTGTTGCTGGATGTGATGATGCCGGGCATGGATGGCCCGGAGACCCTCAAAGGCCTGCGTCAGCTGGCCGGGTTTGAGCAGACACCGGTGGTATTTATGACCGCCAAGGTGCAGCCGCAGGAGGTAAAAGCCTACCTGGAGTTGGGGGCGGTGGGCGTTATCGCCAAGCCCTTTGACCCTATGACACTCACCCAGGAGCTGCAAAAAATCTGGGCCGAGGCCCAGGCTTAAAAGCCGGTCCAGAGCAGGTCGAGGTTTTTAAAACCCCACTCATCGGGCGACTCGCGCCCGATTATTTTTTCCTTGCCTACCAGCCTGGCCAGATCGAGGGTTTCCTGGATGATGGGCGAGCGGGTTTTGGCGGAAAAAAATACCTTCACCTTGGGCATTAACAGCGAGCTGGGGTGCTGTTCGACAACTACACCCAGGCGTCCGCTCTCCAGGCGCACCAGCGAGCCTGTGGGGTAGATGC
>CBINKF010000724.1:0-1893 GCA_966251115.1 uncultured Cellvibrio sp. | reverse complement strand
CAACCAGAATATTGCGGGCTTTGAATTTTGCTGCGGTAAATATGACACCTACCAAAAGCACGGCTTTCTGGTTACCGGTGACTTCATCAAGTTCGACGGCGGCCAGTGGGCTTCAGATTTAGTGAATCACCTGGGTGAGCGCGCATTCACCAGTTACGGTCAGGGTTTTGAAAATGATCAGGATGCGTCGGGTTCCTGGTACGGTTGGGAGGCCACTGGCACCCTAACAACACCAACTTTCCAAATTACCAAACCCTATATTAATTTCTTGGTGGGTGGTGGTATTAACGAATACAACAGTGAGCGTCCAACTGCCGTAGTGTTGCGCGTGAATGGCAAAATAGTTAGAAAAGCAACCGGTAATGGCAAGGAGAAGGAGCTGTCCTGGGTAAGTTGGGATGTCTCTTCGCTGGTTGGTCATAATGCCGTTGTGGAAATTATTGATGGCCATGACAACAGTGTTGATGATGGCACCTTCCCTTTTGTGATGGCGGATGAGTTTCGTCAGGCGGATGTGGCTGCAGTTCAACCTAGCCAGAGCGCTATAGTATATGTCGATAAAACCGTAAACCCTCTCCTGGTCGACATGGGTGACCCCAACCCCTTCTACAAAGATGGCACCTACTACATTTACTACCTTGCTAATTCAGGCTTCCACTCTTGGCAATTGGTTAAAACCAAGGATCTTTTAACGCAAAGTTTTCCGGTGCAAGCGCTATCTGCATCCGGCCAGGATGCACAAGTTGATCAGTGGTTGGGATCGGGCAGTGTCATGGCGGCAGCCGATGGTTCGATTCATATGTTTGCTACCGGGCACAATGCCGATCTCAGTGCTGTTGAGTCGGTTTTGCACGCTACGCCAACGGATAACACTCTGATGAATTGGCAGGTGAACGAGGGGGATACATTCACTGGTTCTGGTGGCTATTCCACTGCTGACTTTAGAGATCCCTTTGTATTCTGGAACGCCGATCAACAGCAGTACTGGATGCTGATAACCTCGCGCTATCAGTCCAAGGCTGCGATTGGTCTGTACACGTCTGACAATCTGAATGCCTGGTCTCCCGCTGCACCACTGTATACCGAGGCTTCACCGCTTAACCTTGAGGTGAGTGATTACTTTACCCAGGGTTCCGATAAATTTATCGTCTACTCAGATCAGCGTGATGCGAGCCGTCAAGTGAAGTATTTGATCAATCAATCCGGTACTTGGGTGAAGCCAACCTACGAGGCGTTGGATGGCAAGGCCTATTATGCTGCGCGCACCGCAGGTACAGCTTCTGAGCGGTTGCTATTTGGCTGGGTGGCGGATAAAGCAGGTCGTACCGACTCAGGTAATCTGGGTTGGGGTGGTGACTTGATGGTTCACCAGGTAGCTGCGACTGCAACAGGTGATTTGGCGGTCAAAATGCCAGAAAAAATTAAGCAAGGTTTGGCCAGTGCTATGTCTACCGAATCAGTCTGGAGCGACTCGGGATTAACCGGCGATATGGCAAATGTTGTAATGCCCGCAAGTGCTCGCTTTGCACTAGATGTCGAGCACAAGAAAAATCGACTGTCGCTAACCCTGACCTCGGCAAACGCAAATGCAGTTGCTGGCCTAGTGTTTAGAAATGAAACCAGCGGCTCTTTGGCGTTTATCAAAATCGATGGGCAAAATCAGCAGGCGAAGTTCTATTTTGATGGCAATGAGGCGGACACCAATGCGCCCTCAGTTGCTCTGCCTCTGTCATTTACCGAGGGGGTGAAGGTGGACTTGTTCCTGGATCCGGAAGCTGGCGTAGGTGCCATCTACCTGAATGACCTGCGTGCGCTAAGCTTTAGATTCTATGGTTTACGCGGGGCACAAGTCGGTATTTATAGCACCGCTGATGCTGACAACGTCGAAGCCTT
>CBINKF010000723.1:0-1908 GCA_966251115.1 uncultured Cellvibrio sp. | reverse complement strand
TACTGTTGGAATAGGGCGGCAGGCCGGAGGCGTTGCTGGTGTAGATAATGTCGCCGCTCAACACTTCGCGAAAATCCTTATCGTCGCGCACCATGCCGATGACCGTGGCGGTGTAATCATTCAGTGGCGCAAAGATGGTGCGGTCGCGGTTGGTCCAGGGCGTCACCAGGTTCTTTAGGGTAACGCTGTAAAAGGCCTCGTTGGCCATCGCGATACGCACGGCGCCGGGAACATCATTGGCATCGATTTTAGCCGCCATGGACTGAAGTACGGCAGGGCTGGGCGGCACGCCGGCTATGCGGTTGTGAATGGTTAAGGCCTGCTCGCGCGAGCCGGCAAAACTGCTGCTGGCCATCAGGGCGAGCGACAGCAGGCCAAGGCGTGGTAGCTGCCGGGCGAGCGGCCCGAAAATCTGGGATAGAGAATGTCTGGTCACGGTTGCTCCCAAGCGATAAGGTGCGCGAGGCGCAGTGAAGTTGTAGTCAGTGCCCGGAAATCTGTTATCGGGTTGCCGCCCCCAGTTGGTGCCCAGAGTCTGGGTCGGGTGCTGGCGAATTGTTGTTTAAGCTCTGGCGCTCTGGGCGCATTTTTCATCTTGACGCAGAGCTTATGCAGTCTCTGTGCCTAAATCCCTGGTGTTTTTGTTGTGGAATCTGAGTAAAGTTTAAAACTTAGACGTAAGTCGCTAATTATGGCTTTGACGACTGCAACCAAAACAACTCGAATAGCGTTGCGTGGTCATTCTGCAAACTTGCTGCTCTAGTATATTCGCCCTGGGTGACAGCTTAAGCTTATATCGCGTCCGATAGGCGCCAAATTTGTCACAGATTGTCAATTTGGTACCTTCAGCGGCCAAATGCGAACTGGTTCCACCTGGCGTCAGCCCCAGGCTCGATGGGGGATTCGAGAAGTCGCTCACACTGGCCTGCTGAAAATAAGTTGAATATTGTGCAAGTCGCCATTTCAATCGTATGGCGCATTTATTGGTGCGGTTTTTGAATTCTGGCGCGGCTTTTGAATAAGGCTTCGCTATCTCGCTGAGTGCTTCCTCGCTATTTTGGGCACCTTGAATAAATTTCGGCGCGAGCCTCCGGGCTTTCGGGTATTGGCAATGACTTATCAAATCTCTGCTCTTTGGTGCAAAAAATTACTTTTGCGCAGCTGGCGATTCCACCTGGGGGTGGTTGGCACGGCCTGCGCTCTGCTGCTGAGTGGCTGCGGTGGTGGCGGAGGTAGCGGCTCTAATGCCGGGCAGGAGCCGGACCCGGTGGTGGTCGACTTACCCCTGGCCTATGTGCAGCGTCCGATTCCACTGGATGAAGATGGCAATCCGGTTTACCCGGATGTGTTTAGCCCCACGAGCTTTAATCCCGGCGGCGAACTGTTTATTAAAGATCGCGCCACAGTCCAGGCCAATGTCGTTAATGTCACTGCCGAGGCGTTTAAAGACGACCCCAACTTTACCGCCGACACACCCAACTATGACGTAAAAGACGTGTCTGCCTCGCTCGATGGCAAAAAGCTGGTGTTTGCGATGCGCGCACCGGAAGATCCGAATTTGGATGAGGACGAGCAGCCCACCTGGAATATCTGGGTTTATGAATTGGAAACCAAAACCCTGCGCCGTGTGATCAGCTCCAATTTTGAGGCGGAAAAGGGCGATGATCTCAGCCCTCATTACTTGCCTGACGGGCGCATTCTGTTTGCCTCCAATCGCCAAAAGCGCAGCCGCGAAATTTTATTGGATGAGGGCAAGCCGCAATTCTCTGCCGTCAATGAGCGCGATGGCGACATAGTGGCGTTTGAGCTGCATGTGATGAAAGACGATGGCACGGATATAGAGCAAATTACCTTTAATCAAAGCCACGATTACCAGCCCTCGCTGTTGGCTGACGGGCGAATTCTCTA
>CBINKF010000722.1:0-1931 GCA_966251115.1 uncultured Cellvibrio sp. | reverse complement strand
CACTGCGGTGTGGATGGATCGCATTGGCGCCATTGCTCCAACCGATGGCGGTTTTGGTCTGCGCGATCACCTGGATGCAGCAGTAGATCAAAATGCCAATGTAATTTTGGTTGTGGTTTACGATCTGCCTAACCGCGACTGTCACGCATTGGCTTCTAACGGTGAATTGGTGCAAGGGCCAGAGGGCACCCAGCGCTATCGCCACGAATATGTTGATGCTATTTACAACATTTTTGCCGACGCCAAGTACAAAGATCTGCGCATTATCGCAATTATTGAGCCAGATTCACTGCCCAACCTGGTTACCAACTCCAGCGATGCGGATTGCGCCCTGGCCGCCGATCCTGTTGACGGTTACGTAGCCAACACCCAATACACACTCAACAAACTGTATCCGCTCACTAACGTTTACAGCTATGTGGATATTGGCCACTCTGGCTGGTTGGGTTGGGATAACAACATGACTCAGGCAACAACGTTGATTGCCAATGCCATCAAAGGCACCGAGCACGGCGTTAACTCTGTCGCTGGTTTTGTTTCCAACACTGCCGGTTACACCCCCTTGGTAGAGCCTTTCCTTGGCCCTTACTCAAATACCTCTATGCCTGGCAGCAACGGCGGCACCCAAGTTCGTCAAGCCAAGTTCTACGAGTGGAATCCACACTTCGGCGAGCTGTCTTACGTGAAAGCCTGGCGCAATCAAATGATCGCTGCCGGTTTCCCTTCAACCATAGGTATGTTGGTTGATACTGCGCGCAATGGTTGGGGTGGTGCAAACCGTCCGACAGCTCTATCTACCAGCACCGATCTGGAAACCTTTGTTAACTCATCACGTATAGACCTGCGTCTGCATCGCGGCAACTGGTGTAACCAACCCGGTGGCATCGGCGAGCGTCCACAAAATGTGGGAGCTGATGGTGTAGATGCCTATGTATGGGTGAAACCACCAGGTGAGTCTGATGGTGCTTCGTCACTGGAGCTGTCTTACGATCCAACCGATCCGGCCAAAGGTTTCGACCATATGTGTGATCCAACCTACGATCGTAGCGAAAGCAGTGGCACTGTAGGTACAGGCGCTATGGCTAATGCTCCGGTGGCTGGTCGCTGGTTCTCGGAAGGCTTCCAGGTTCTGCTTAACAATGCCTATCCGCCACTGCAATAGTGGCATAGGTTGGGGTGCTCGCAACTGCGGGCACCCATTACCGAGTGAGAGTGAGCCAGGACAGGCATTTGGAGAGATGCCCAGGCCAGGGATTGGCTGCTTTTAATTTCCCGATTGCCGCCACTGTGCGTGCGGTTGCGGCAATCGATTTTGTATTTCTTTTTTTTGCGAATCCCCTAGAAGTCATTTCCGGCCACCTGATTCAGGCGGCCGGTTTTTTTACAAAAATAACATTTATCGCTGCGCTCGATTCGCCGAACGCTTTTTTAAAAAAACGCAATGGGATCATAGTTATGAAAAAAAATAGTCTTGCAAAGCAATTTAGAACTCGCCCGCTGTTAACGGCCATGGCCACAGTGTTTTTGGGCGGTTTAAGTATTCAATCGGCATTGGCAGAACAGGGAAACCCCCGGGTAAACCAGTTGGGTTATCTCCCCAATGGCGAAAAAATCGCAGTGTATAAAAGCGCGAGCTCGAGCGCATTAAGTTGGCAGCTCACCCAAAACGGTGCGGCTGTTGCCTCAGGCCAGACGACACCCCTGGGTGTAGATGCCGCATCGGGTGATAATTTGCAAAAAATCGATTTAAGTGCAGTGACCGCCACAGGCAGCAATTTTGTGTTAAAGGTAGGTAGCGACTCCAGCTATCCGTTTAAAATCAGCAGCAATGTATTTAAAGCGCCCTTGTATGATGCGCTTAAATATTTTTACCACAATCGCAGTGGTATCGAAATTCAAACCCAATACACCGGTGGCGGTAATACCTCTTA
>CBINKF010000721.1:0-1936 GCA_966251115.1 uncultured Cellvibrio sp. | reverse complement strand
GGTTTATACGTCATAAATGAGCATTTTGAGCCTGTTTTTAACGCCGCGATTGCAATGCAGGTAATTTTTCAGAGGTTCTCTAGTGGAGTTTGTTCGAGATCTCGATCATTACCTCCTTACAATTACTGAAGGTATGAAAATTACGACATTGGTCGAAAACTCGAATTTATCGCTCAAAGGGTAGAGTTTTAATGACCCTTCCCTCAAAAAGCGTCCTCTGCAATATCAATAACAACTTTTCCCCGATTGCTGTTGTCGGTCATTAGCGCAAACGCCTGGTCAACTTGTGTGAGCGAGAATCTGTGTGGGTCTTGTTGCACAGTCAGTTGGCCGGCGTTAAAGAGCTTCGCTGCTTCCTCCAGAATGCTGCCGAAGCGTTCGCGTCCAATACCGCTTAGTAATGGGTGGAGTGCAAATACTCCGGAGTAACTTGCCGATTTGAATGATAGTGGCGCCAGGTTATGGGTTCCCCAGCCGAGTGCGCTGACAACACGGCCTCGGTAGGCTTTAACCAGTTTAAACGCGAGATCGATAGACGTGCCTCCTACCGTGTCAAAGACAATATCAAAACCCTGGCTATCTGAAGATTTAGATAAATAGTCCGATTCGGAAGTTTGGTGATAATTGATTGCCGTCGCCCCCAGCGTATTTAAATGATCCAGACTACTGGCGCTGCCAGTAGCGTAAACCCTTGCACCCTTGGCGCGGGCAATCTGAATTGCCATTTGACCAACTCCACCTGAACCGCCAAGAATAAGTAGGCTGTCATCAGCTTGAATATTGGCTCTATCTACCAGCCCCTCCCACGCGGTAATAAACCCCAGGGGGATGGAGGCCGCCTGCCTTAGGGGCAGGTTATCAGGTACTTTGGCCAATAATCCGGCATCGGTAATCAGTTGTTCTGCCAAAGTCCCCTGTAATCCGCCAACACCACCGACCAGGCCGTAAACGCGGTCCCCAACCTTAAGGTGGTTCACCCCTTCACCTTGCTCAATGACAACGCCCGCCATGTCTAAACCGAGTATTGCCGGCAGGGGCTGCCGGGCGTGAGCTGCGCTGGCAGAGCGAATTTTCAGATCAAGTGGGTTTAATCCACTGGCAACAACTTTCACTTTCACCTGGGATGGGCCCGGCTTACCCAGGTTCAACGAGATTGGTATGGCAGGCTCTTTTGCGTCGTTAATAAGCATGGCTTGTGCGGGGGTGATCATGTTGACGTCCTCTACTGTGGTTTGATTCCGTTAATAATATGCTTAAATAATTTGAATAAAAATTGATAAAAACATATACATTCTATTCAAATATGAATGTGGTGGTGGAAGCTCGTCTATCGCAGCTTATGGCTATGGGCAGAAACAGGGTGGAGCGGGAATTATTATGAATAAGCAACTGGACTGGGATGAATTAAAGGTATTTCTTGCGGTGGCCAGAGCCGGAAGCCTCAGTGCTGCCTCCCGGTTACTGGGGGTTAGTCAACCTACGATGGGGCGCAAAATCAGTCACCTGGAGAGCGATCTGGGAAAGCGGCTGTTTTTACGCACGCCCGAGGGTTTTGAGCTTACCGAAGACGGGCTGCTTACTCTTCAGTATGCCGAGCGAATTGAGGGTGAATTTTTTGCAATGGGCAGAAGCCTGACCGGGACTGAGCAACATATCAACGGCCAGATTCGCGTTTCTGCGCCAGATTGGGTGGGGGATTACCTGCTCGCCCCCCTGTTTGCAGAATTTCTCGCGCTGCATCCACAGGTCACCATCGAGCTGGTGACTGATTTCAGATCGGTTAATCTAAACCGGCGTGAGGCTGATTTGGCTATTCGCCTAACTCCGTTTGAAGACCCGGATATCGTACAGCGCCATTTGGGGGGCTTGGCGTATGGTGTTTATTTGAGGCGGGGCGCTAGCCTGCAAGTGGAAGTTGTTCAGCTAATTACCATGG
>CBINKF010000720.1:0-1936 GCA_966251115.1 uncultured Cellvibrio sp. | reverse complement strand
GTGGGTACGGGTATAGGGGCTGGCGTGGTAATTAATGGTCACCTGTTACAGGGCCGGGCGCACCCGGAAATTGGCCATATGCTGATGCCCCAGGCCGAGGGCGATAACTACAGTGGCTGCTGTCCATTTCATCGCCACTGTCTGGAGGGCCTGGCCTCAGGTTCAGCGCTGCGCCAGCGCTGGCAGGCCGATCCTAGCGGTTTTGCGGAGGATCACCCGGCCTGGGCTAGCGAAGCTTTTTATCTGGCAGCTATGTGCGTCAACCTGACCCATTGTTATGGGCCGGAAAAAATTGTGCTGGGAGGGGGCGTTATGCAGCAAGCCCACCTGTTTGCGCGCATTCGCCAGGAGTTCGCGCGCCTGATTAACGGCTATGCCGACGCCAGGCTCCTGGCGGATCTCGACTCTTATATAGTGCCGACTGCTTTGTCTGGCCGGGCGGGTGTGCTCGGCTGCCTGAAACTGGCGAAAAGTCTTTTGCTGTGATTGCTCTTGTCTGCAATGCAATATGCCCCGGTTGAACCGGGGCTTTTTTTTGCCCAAATTTATAGCATTGGATGAAGAAAATGGGCTAATCTGTTAAAAAATATGGATATTTCTTGTTCAATACCAGCCAGGTGCTGGAGCCAAAATGGCACTTTAATGTAGAGTGTCAGGCATTCAGGTATGGTTGCAGATCAGGGTTTTACAGTGCTGGCCTGATCAGCGCCCCCAGCTAGGGTCGTTTGGCAGGATTCTAATAATCCATTTCCAGTGAATTTAAGAGCTCATGGCGGTAAAACATTACTTTCAAATCATGGTGGCATTGACCAGCTGGCTGTTGATGACCTGGGTTCAGGCGGCAACAGTAAAGGGGGTGCGCATCTGGCGTGCACCTGACCACACCCGCATAGTCCTGGATTTGGATGCCCCGGTTCAGCATCAAATGAGTTTGTTGACTGGTCCAGACAGGGTAGTGCTGGATTTGGACTCTTCGCGCCTGGACACCAGCCTGAACAGCTTGCCACTGGCTAATACCCCTATTAGCAGTATTCGCTCGGCAGTTAGCGATGGCGATTTGCGCCTGGTGTTTGATCTCAAGGCCGCTATAGATCCCAACAGTTTTGTGCTCAAAGCCCAGGGCGAGATGCTCGATCGCCTGGTGCTCGATCTGATGGATAAGCCGCAATCTTCTGGCGCCGGCGCCAGCCCAAATACGGCCCCCGCAGCCGCGGCCAATTCGGCAAACCTGAGTGTCAGCCTGCCACCGGCGCCAGCCGTCTCTGCCGCTGTAGTTGAGGCCTCGCCCGAGCCCAGGGCAACTCTGGATGATTCGCTTCCCCGGCGGGCGATTATCATCGCGGTGGACGCCGGTCACGGCGGCGAAGATCCGGGGGCCTCGGGCCCGGGGCGGGTGCACGAAAAAGATGTCACCCTCGCTATTGCCAAAGAGCTGGTGGCGGCCATTAATAAGCAGCCGGGTTATCTGGGCAAGCTGACGCGCACCGGCGATTACTTTATTCCCCTGAAAAAACGCCGCGATATAGCGCGCGACATGAAAGCCGATCTGTTCATTTCCATCCACGCCGACGCCTTTGCCAAAAGCAGCGCGCGCGGCGCCTCGGTGTTTGCCCTGTCGCGCAATGGCGCCACTTCCGAAACGGCGCGTTTTTTGGCGCAGCGCGAAAACGAATCCGACCTGATTGGCGGGGTGGGCAGTATCAGCCTGGACGACAAGGATGAGGTGCTGGCAGGGGTTTTGGTCGACCTGTCGATGACCGCCACCCTTAACTCCAGCCTGCAGGTGGGTAGCCAGGTGCTCAGCGCTATCAATTCCGTAGCTCTGCTGCACAAGCGCCATGTGGAGCAGGCGGGTTTTATGGTGCTTAAATCGCCCGATGTGCCCTCCATTTTGGTGGAGACAGGTTTTATCTCCAACCCCGAAGAGTCGCGCAAA
>CBINKF010000719.1:0-1938 GCA_966251115.1 uncultured Cellvibrio sp. | reverse complement strand
CAGCGTTCAATCTGAGCCATGATCAAACTCTTCAGTTCAATACTGCTTGGGTTTTTAAGAAACCCTAAACTTGGCTCAGCAATCTCAAATGACTATGTGATTTCTCGCATGGTCACTTGTGATGCTGATAATCTTTTTGACTATCAGTCCGTACTCACAAGCACCCACACGAATTGCTTGATTCGATTTGTTAAAGAGCGTTTGGTTAAGAGCTTTTCGTCTCAACCGAGGCGCGCATTCTACGCTTTCCTCAGAGCCTGTCAAGCGTTTATTTTGAAGTTTTTTGCGAGAAACTCGTTTAGCTTCAAACACTTGGCTCGCTGCGATCTCTCGTAGCGGGAGGCGAATCATACAGCACTTAGAAGCACTGTCAACCACCTTTTCAACCGCTTTCGATCATTCGATCGTAGCCCCTCCAGCTTTCGCCTTAACTACTTAACTCGTTGAATATCAAGGAGTTTTTCGTTTCGATGTCGCTGGAAGTGGGGCGCATTATAAGGGGATTCGAAAGCGCGTCAACCTTTAATTTCAAGAAACCTTGATTGCGCAGAAAAGCAAAGCGGGGAGGCCTGACGGCCTCCCCGCTATTCATCTAGAGCACACCAGCACCACGAAGGCGCTGCACCTCGCCGACATCCAGCCCCAACACCTCCCCCAGCACTGCTTCGGTATGCTCGCCCAACAAGGGTGGCGCCCGGCGATACTCTACTGGCGTTTCCGACAACCGTATCGGGCTCGCAACCTGCGGCGCACTACCCGCCAATGGATGGGGAATACTCACCGCCAACCCGCGTGCAAGCACCTGGGGGTCCTGGAACATTTGCGCCAGGTTATTGATAGGTCCACATGGCACCCCTGCCGCCTCCAACTGGGCCACCCACTCAGCCGTGGTTTTGAACACCGTAGCCTGCCGAATCACTGGAATCAGTTCGCCCCGGTTGGCCACCCGCAGCTTATTGGTAACGAACCGAGGGTCTTCCGCCCATTGCGGCTGTCCGGCCACTTCGGCGAACTTGCGGAACTGGCTGTCATTGCCCACGGTAAGAATGAAATCGCCATCTGCCGTCGGAAAGTCCTGGTAAGGGACTATATTAGGATGCGCATTACCCAGCCGACGAGGAGGGCTGCCCGTGGTCAGGTAGTTCATCGCCTGGTTCGCCAGACAGGCCACCTGCACATCGAGCAATGCCATGTCGATATGCTGGCCGACCCCGGCCTGGTCCCGGTAGGCGAGGGCAGCCAGCATGGCGACCGTGGAATACAACCCGGTCAGAATGTCGGTAAGCGCCACACCCACCTTGACCGGCCCCGCGCCTTCCTCGCCCTCCGGACGACCGGTCAGGCTCATCAGCCCACCCAACCCCTGGATCATGAAGTCATAGCCAGCGCGCTTGGCATATGGCCCAGTCTGACCGAAGCCGGTAATGGAGCAATAGATAAGCTGCGGGTTTACCGCCTTGAGGCTCTGGTAGTCCAGACCATAGGCAGCCAGCCCACCCACTTTGAAGTTCTCTATGACGATATCGCACTTCGCCGCAAGCTCACGCACCAGGCGCTGCCCCTCCGGCTGGGTAAAGTCGATGGTCACTGAGCGCTTGTTGCGGTTGGCCGACATGTAATAGGCCGCCTCACTGGTGTCCTCACCTTCGGCATCCTTGAGAAAAGGCGGCCCCCATGAGCGGGTATCGTCGCCACTGCCTGGGCGCTCGACCTTGATCACGTCGGCACCAAGGTCAGCCAGAATCTGGCCAGACCACGGGCCGGCCAACACGCGCGAAAGGTCTAGCACCCGCAGATGTGATAGCGCGCCCATGGTTTGCTCCTTATTAATAGAACGCTTGGATACCGGTCTGCGCACGCCCCAGGATAAGTGCGTGCACGTCATGGGTACCTTCATAGGTGTTGACCACCTCCAGGTTAACCAGGTGACGAGCCACA
>CBINKF010000718.1:0-1964 GCA_966251115.1 uncultured Cellvibrio sp. | reverse complement strand
CCATCAGTTTGAAGTGGTCGCTGGCCAGAACCACGTTGCCATCCAGGTCCTTTACTGAAATCAGCGCCGGCGAAAAATGCAAAATAGCGTTGAGGTAGGTTTCGCTGGCCCAGAGCGCCTGCTCCGCCAGGCGGTGTCGCTCCGACTGCTCCTCGTGGTGCCACATATCGATAATTTGGCGAATCAACAGCGAGCTGAATACCCAGACGGTTTCCAGCTCGCTGACGGCCTGCTCCAGTGCCGCCAAGTCCTGCTCCGACTCCATGTAAAACAGCGCTATGGCCTTATTCTTTTCCAGAATCGGGTAGAGGTAACAGGCGCGCGCGCCTTTTTGGGTAAACAGACCATCCAGCCTGGCTATACCCGGCTCATCCAGCGTGCGCACCTGACCGCAATCAAATACCTGGTGAATCAGTTGGTGAGGTAAATAATTGAGGCGCGCCAAGGCAGTTGCCAGGCCATTCACCAGCGGGTGATTGGTGCCGGCTGCGGCTATGGCCTCGACATACAAATGGCTGTCGCGCTCGACAATGAGGACGGCGCGACTGACAGCAGCTTTGCCAATGACCAGTTTGACCAGGCGCTCGGCTATCTGCTTGTGGTTTAAGTCGGTAAATAGTTGCTGAAATTTTTTAATCAGCTCGACTGTTGAATGCTTTGTTTGTACGGCTTCGTTTGTAGGCATAGTTGTATTAATCGGGGGCGATTCCCGGCAACTGCTCCTGCCGCCGTTCACGCCATACCTCTGCTTTTTAAATCGTCAGTCACTGAAAGTCGTACACACCAGGCTGACGCACTAGGGTATTTGTGGAACCTCAGAACCAGGACAAGGGCGCGCGGTCGCTGCCGCACTTATCCATAGCCCAGAACTCCCGGGGCCAAACCATCCCAACTGCATAATCCAAACGCTTGTTAGCTCACTGAAAGAAGGGGGAAAACCTGCTTTTCAGTAACTGAAAAAGCTATTAGAGCTATTTTTTATGTGAAAACAAATACCATGAATCCCTTGGGAATAAAAATTTTGTGATTATTCGCTTTGTTTTTAATCAGGAGGATGTTTCTAAAATTCCCATCTGTTTGAATATTGTGCAAAAAGGTTGAGGCATGTGCCAATATTAATTGAGGCTCAGTTTTCCCCCGGTTGTCGACCACTGGTTATGCTTGGCGTTAGCTTTTATAAAGGGCTGATCTAGAGTTAAAGACATAGCCACAACAATAAATTGCGGAGTTTAACTATGCGTAGGCAGGTTCCTTATGTGGGTGAGAAGCAGATTGCTCGCGCCGACCAACACAAGGAATTGGCTGCGCGCAAATTGGGCAATGTAATTGATGAGGTGGTAAGTACCCTGAGCGATGAAAGTAGCTGGGACGACCTTGTCCCCAGCGACTGGATGAATCGCAAAACTGAACCTGGTCAGGTGGGCATTACCGCGCCTGCCGGAGCCGCAGCCATGAAAGCTTCAACTCCACCCACCACGCCGCCTCCCAAAGCGCGAGTTCCCGCTGGTAAAAGCCTGCAGTCCCAGGTTCCGCTGGTGCGTTCGCACGTCAGTGGCGCCGCTTCGCCGACGCGCACTACCACCATACTCTACGGCGATGGCCCCAGTCTGGACTGGATACTGATTAACAACGGTCACGGTTTGCGCATTAATGTCAACGGCAATATAGATTTTTATATGCGCCCCGAGTGGAACCGCTTGCTGGAGGAGACCCAGGATACCCAGGTGAGTGAATACGAATTTAATTTGAGCTATTCGCCCTCCCTGAGTTTGGCAGGGCTGGGTATGTTGCTGTTGTTTCGCGAGCGCAAGGCGCCAGGTAAATCTCACATCGCCATTAAAAACTGCAGTAAGGATGTCGCCCAGTTGCTGCACTGGACGGGTATGGATAAATACTTCACCATCCACTCAACCCAGGCGCTTGACGCCTAGCCGCGCAGAACCCTGACACTTGCCGCGCGCTAT
>CBINKF010000717.1:0-1966 GCA_966251115.1 uncultured Cellvibrio sp. | reverse complement strand
TCTGGCGGCGCCTATGCACTTTGTGGAGGAGCGCACTATAGGCCCATCACTGGGTGCCGAAAATATTCGCAAAGGCGTGCAGGCCACCTTCTGGGGTATGGGCGTGGTGGTGTTGTTTATGCTGGTGTTCTACCGCATGTTTGGTATTTTCGCCAATGTTGCGCTGGCGCTTAACTTGCTGCTCATTATGACCGTGCTGTCCATGTTTGGCGCCACTCTGACGCTGCCGGGTATTGCCGGTATAGTGCTTACCATAGGTATGGCGGTAGATGCCAACGTGCTTATCTTCTCGCGTATTCGCGAAGAGCTCAAAAATGGCTCCTCGCCACAGCAGGCCATTTACGCCGGTTACGAGCGCGCCTTCATTACCATTCTCGACTCCAACCTCACCACCCTGATAGTGGCCGTTATCTTGTTTGCTATAGGCACAGGGCCGGTGAAAGGTTTTGCGGTAACTCTGTCGGTCGGTATTTTGACCTCCATGTTTACCGCCATTGTCGGCAGTCGCGCCCTCGCCAACCTGGTTTATGGCGGTCGCAAACACTTACAAAAGATTTCGATTTAAGGGGCGATGCTCATGGCTCAGGAACAACAAATTATTAACTTTATGGGCGTGCGCAAGCTCACGTCCGGTATCTCAATACTCTTGGTAATTGCCTCAGTTATCTCCCTGGCAGTTTTGGGTTTGAAAGGTGGCCTGGACTTTACCGGTGGCACCCAACTGGAAGTGTCGTTTGATCGCCCGGCCAACATCCCGCAAGTGCGCGAATTTTTGGAAGGCGAGGGCATTGCCAATCCGGTTGCAGTACTCTTTGGTTCTGACAGTGAAGTAATGATTCGCACCCAGGATCAAATGGCGATTAAAGGCCAGGATCAGGCGGCGCAAGCCATTGCCAAGGTCAGCGGTGCCAAGTTGGTTGAGGTGCGTCGTCCAACCCGCGAGCAGGATGGCTATGCCAGCGTGCTGGTGATCTCTGGCGCTAGCACCGATGCCCTGCGGCAGTCAGGCGTGTTTGATGAGCGCCGTTTGGGCCGTGTGGCTTATTCGCAAGAAGATGCCAACACCCTGGTGGCGGTGGAAAAAGGCCTGGATGTGGTATTTGTTACTGACTTACTGGGCCGCCTGGAGCAGGAAACTGGCTCCAAAATCCAACTGCGTTCGAGCGAGTTCGTCGGTCCACAAATTGGCGACGAGCTGCGCGATCAGGGGGGGCTGGGTTTGCTGTTCGCCTTTGCAGCAGTGTTTGTCTATGTGGCCTTCCAGTTCCAGTGGAAGTTTTCGGTGGGCGCGATTATCGCCCTGGTGCACGACGTGACTATCACCCTGGGTTTCTTTTCGGTTTTCCAATGGGATTTCGACTTGACCGTACTGGCGGCAATTCTGGCGTTAATCGGTTACTCGATTAACGACACCATAGTTATCTATGACCGAATTCGTGAAAACTTCCGTATTTTACGCAATATGGACCCGCTCGAAGTTATTAATATTTCCATCACCCAAACGCTAGGCCGTTCGATTATGACCTCGGCCACGGTATTCCTGGTGCTGGTGTGCCTGTTTGTCTTTGGTGGCGAATTGCTGCGCGGTTTCTCCACGGCATTGATTGTGGGTGTAATCGTAGGTACTTATTCTTCGATCTACATTGCTGCCAACATCACTGTGGCACTGGGGATTACCAAAGAGGACTTGATGCCCAAACCCAAAGAGGGTGCCGAAGTGGACTCCATGCCTTAAGGGTAATTCCTGCCACAACAACAGCGCCTCGGGGCGCTGTTGTTGTTTTGGGGCGGACAATTTTGAATCAGGTCCCGGGCGGCAAAGGTGGTTATTCCCCAATAACTGGTTTATTGTCAGCGCCTGATAAATTGGTTTTGTAGCGCGGCTATGATCGAACACATCAGTTTTAACCCGGCTTTAACTTCCAGTGATGACGTGGATTTATTGCGTCAAACCGTGGGACGATTT
>CBINKF010000716.1:0-1969 GCA_966251115.1 uncultured Cellvibrio sp. | reverse complement strand
CCTTGGTAGAGGGCGATAATTTCATCGCCTGGGACAAAGCCTTTAACCTGTTCACCCAGCGCACTGACACAGGCGCTCACCTGGCGCCATTGCGGGGCCACCAGGTCCTGTTCTGGGGCGACCAGGCAGCTCATAATCGCCAATTGCACTTGGCGAGTGCTAACGGCAGGTACTTCGGCCACTTGCCATTCGCTGCGGGCATTTTGGCCCAAGCCCTGATGCGCCAGGGCAAAGGCTGCTGCTTTATCGGCTTTGACGTAATTGGGCTGATAGTTTTCCGCCAGGGAAATCTGGCGCAGGCGATAGCCAAAGCGCTGGCCGTTGCGCAACGCCAGCTCCAGCTCGGGTGAGCGGGCGTAGGTTTCCCGATACAACTGCTGCAGGTCCTGTGCGCTGGGTGCCGCTGGCAGATCGATCAGGGTAGGTTCCAGTTTGGGCATTTCCACCGCCGCTACACGGCCCAGGCCGATGAGTGGGCTCTGCTGGAAGCCCTGTACTTTGTCGCTGTCGATGACATGTGCAGCGTCGCGGGTTAGCACATAGAGACGGCTGGTGCCTTCCTGCAGATCCAGTTGTTTGAGCATGTCCAGCAACTGGCTGGTGGCCTTGAGATGAATCGGGTCCAGGTCTTTTTGCGTCAGGCCCCAGGCGTATACCAGGCTGACTTTGCCCGCCGCTTTATGTACCAGGTAGTCCTTAAACAGCTGGCTGAGGTGTGCCTTGTTGCTGCCATCGATACTAAAGGCGTTGTCGCCCAGCACTTCAAAACGATTCCCCGAGTAAACAACGCAGACGTCGGCGCGGTCCTGTTGGGTGAATTCGCGCAGCAGGGATTTGCTCAGCTCGTCGTCATTGAGGAAAAGTACAAAACGCTGTTTGTCAGTGCTTTCCACCGCTTCCGGTAGGCTATCAAGTGCTTGCCAGCCGGGTTGGTAGGTCCAGTCGTCGAGGTTATCAATGGTTTTGGTTTGCGCGGCGCGCAGCGCCTGGCAGCGCAGGCCGCGAATTTCCACCAGCACCTGGCCCTGGGCATCGCACAGGGAGATATCGCCGGTAATGGTGTCGCCACTCATGTGGCTCAACTTGCCCAGGCAGTAAAAGCTGGCGCCCACTTTTTGGTAGTGACGCAGTTGGCGGATGCTTACCGGTACATACACCTGGGTGACCAGTTCGCTATCGCTGGGCAGCGCCGAAATAAGCGATTGGAAACAGGCGTCGAGCAGGCTGGGGTGCAGCTGGTAGTTGGCACTGGGAACCTCCAGGCCAGGGTGGGCTTGAATAAATGCCAGCACCTCGGCGTCGCGGCGCCACAGCTGCTTGATGCCCTGGAAGTAGGGACCGTATTGCAGGCCGCGTGCATCCAGCTCGCGGTAGATATCCGCCGCTTGCAACTGCTGATCGCAGCGCTGCTTAACAGCTTCCAGGGCGATATTTTTGTGGTTGACCAGGGTGAGTGGCGCGAGTGTGCCGGTCGCGTGCAAACGGGTTTGGCCTTTGTCGCTCAGTTTGTAGCTGTCGACACTGTAGTTACCGGTAGCTGCATCGTAGCTGGAGTGCATCAGAGTTTCGGCATCCGCGTCCAGCACCATGGCGTTGTGCAAACTCAGGTTGCTGATCAAACAGGCATCGCTGCCGGTCAGCGCCTTGTGAATTTCCAGGCCGGCCTCGACATAGGTGGCACCGGCGAGAATCACCAGGTCTTCCACCTTGTGGTCCTGCAGGTGGGGGAAGTAGTGGTCGTTTACTTGGCTCAACCAGTTGCGGCCTGGGCCTTCCTGTTCGGCGCCCAGTGCGGCCAGGGGAATTTCCTGGCCGATGCGATCCACCAGCGAAGTTTGGGCATCGTTCCAGTAGCGCTCTTTTTGCCAGGGGTAGTTGGGCAGGCGCACATACTGCGGGCGCGCACTCTGAACCTGGCCAGCGTTTTGCGCAGGAGCTTCCCGTCCGCGTACAGGTCGCCGCCGCGAAT
>CBINKF010000715.1:0-1972 GCA_966251115.1 uncultured Cellvibrio sp. | reverse complement strand
GAGCAACCAGCTGCACAGCAGCTGGAACACCAAGTTTCTGCAGCATGTAAAATACCACTGGGCCAAGCAGCACGCGCTGAACAACCAGGCTTTAGCTCCTAACGCATCACCGTCACTTACAGGCGCATCACCACAGGTTAATACCCATGCAGGACAGCAATTCGCTCATCCAACAGGTCGCACAAGAGATAGCAGCCTCACACAACAGCTCAACGACCGCAGCTGGGCAAGCTGAACCCCAGGCGCAAACTCCACCCAGCGAGCAGCTGATCGACGCCATTAACCAGGTGTTTGCCCTGTTTCGCATCAACTACCACAACCAGTACTACAGCGCCTTCAGCCAGGTGGAGCTGCTCAACCAGGCCAAGCGCCTGTGGCTCAATTCCCTCAGCCAATTCAGCCCCGAGGCGATCTTGCGCGGCGCCAAAAAGGTAATCGAGGAATCCGATTACCTGCCCACTCTCAACCGTATGATCCGCGCCTGCCAGGGCAACCTGGCCGAGTTTGGCCTGCCCGATGCCCACAGCGCTTACGTAGAGGCCTGCCAGGCCCCCAGCCCCAAGGCGGCTTACCGCTGGAGTCACCCGGCGGTTTACCACGCCGGCAGCGCCAGCGACTGGTTCTTTTTGGCCAGCAGCGCCGAAAAAGACGCCTTTCCGGTCTTTGAACGTCACTATCAGCGTATCTGTGCGCGGGTGATGAACGGCGAAACCCTGCCCGCCCCCAATGTCCCCGCCCTGCCCCAGGAGATAGTTACGCCCCTGAGCCGGGAGGAAAACATCAAACGCATGGAAGCACTGCGTAAATCACTGGATCTCTAACAACCCTCACTAATGCTTAAAGTTTGCCTATGAAGAAACCTGTTAGCCAATGGCTACTGGGCTTAAGCCTTGTCGCCTACCCTATCACCAGCCTGGTGCTGGTACTCTTCCTCGCCAGCTATCACCCGGCCAAAAGCCCCAGCCTGGGCCTGGAAACCATTGAAGACTTTACCAGCACCACCGACCTGCCCGACTTTGCCGCCATAGAGCAATCGCCCGAGCGCAAAATGGAATTTTTAAATTTACTGCGCCCGCTGGTGGAGGAGAAAAACGAGCGGCTGCTGAAATCCCGCGCGCGCCTGCTCAAAATTAAAGAGGACTGGGAAGACGATCAGCAGCTGAGCGAATTGAGCGCGCGCAACCTGGAAACCATGCGCAACAAATGGCATGTCACCCGCGAAACCTATCCCGACACCGAGCGCGCTATAGAAATTTTAATGCTGCGGGTAGATATCATCCCCACCGCCATGGTGTTGGCCCAGGCGGCGGTGGAGTCCGGTTGGGGTACCTCGCGCTTTGCCGAAGAGGGCAATAATTTATTTGGCCACTGGTGCTATACACAGGGCTGTGGCCTGGTGCCCAAACAGCGGCTGGAAGGAGCTAAACACGAGGTGCGCAGGTTTGCCAGTATTGAAGAGTCGCTGAGCGCCTATTTCCGCAACATTAACACCAACAACTCCTATCGCCCCTGGCGCCAACTGCGCGCGCAATTGCGCCAGGACCCGGCGCAATTTACGGCCATCAATATGGTGGCCGAGTTAGGTAAATACTCCGAGCGCGGCCAGCCTTATATCGACCAGCTGCGCAAGCTGATTAAACGCAATCACCTGGAGTAAGGCTAAAAGCGTGCAAAAAAATGCCGGTCAGCGACCGGCATTTTTAATCCTGGTAGCGCCATTCGCCATCCACATCGGTTGCCAACCACTGTTGGGTAAACCACATAAAACGCCCCTTTTCGCTTGTGGCTGCGGTGCAGTTATAGCGTGTGCGTCCCTGCTTCAGGGGCTGGGTCGCCCTCACCCACAATTCATCGCCGCGCCGCTGTGTCGTTATTGCACCCTGCCCTGTCGCAAAACAATTAATGCGCTTTAACAACCCGGAGTCCTGCGGCTTAATGACCAGCCAGGGACGCGCGCCAGCGCGCACAATCA
>CBINKF010000714.1:0-1986 GCA_966251115.1 uncultured Cellvibrio sp. | reverse complement strand
CCCCAAATCGGCAAAGGTCGCGCGCCGGGATTACTGGAGCGGCGCACCTGGGTGCCCGCCAGCAGCGACATAGCTTTAAACCACAAATCGTCGGCGCGCGGCGTTAAGGCCAAAAATAAATCGCGCTTGAGCACATCGCCGTACAAACACCCCGGCGGATAAAGCACGCCGCCAAAGCCCACCGACATCAGCCAGGTGTCGGTCACATCCCTCGCCTGCTCAAACGGCCAGTCTTTATAGGGCCTGGGTTGTCCCTGCTCATCAAAACTGACGCGGCGGCACTGGTGGGCGATAACCGCTTGCGGGTGGCGCAGATGGTCGGCATAAAGCCGCGCCAACCAGTTGGCGTCGTACATCAAATCATCGTCGCAGGTGACGATAATATTATTGGGAAACTCGGCCAGTGAATGAATGAGTTTGCGGTGCGGACAGGTTAAATCGACAAAGCGAATTGCAAATTTTTCACCTTGTAATTGCACCAGGGCTTTGGGCAATTTGCCTTGCAGTTGATCATTGAGCCAGAGAATGATTTTTTGGGGTTTGGCATTTTGCGCCAGCAAACTGCGTACCGTTAAGGCCACCGCCTGCAGACGCGAGGGAATTGATGTAAGCGATACAATCACCGGTAATGGGGCTTGAATATCGGCGTGCAGCTCGCGCCACCCAAGGCGTTTTAACTGCAGCGCCTTAACCAAGGATCGGGGAAATTCTTTAAGTTTCAAATTGGTCTCACCTTAATCTTGCCTAAACATAGCCGCCGCCCGCTTTAAGCGAAGGCATGATGCGCAGCTGCACCCGCTTCGGATGGTGGTTCAACATTTGCGAAATTACCGCCGCTGGTGCCAAGTACTGGTCGTAGTAGGCCTGCGCGCCCGCTGATAATTTTTGCCACACCAGCGCCGGCATGTGCAGAGCCTGTTTAACCACTTCCAACAGCTCAGCTTCATTGCGATATACCAGGCAGTTCTTACCGTGCTCCAGCGCCGGAAAGAGCAGCTCCGAATACTGCAATATAGGCACAGAGCCCACGGCCAAGGCCTCTATTAAATTGTGTGACATGGGGTAGCGCACACCGGGACAGGCAAGAAAAAAGCGCGTGCGCGCCAAGGTTTTCAACCAATCTTCCGGGTGAATTTTGCAGTGACGGGTGTTGATTTTGACAAAGCCGCTGTCCGCTTGCCCTATTTGCTGCTCCAGCTGCGCTTGATTTTGTGGTGCCTTACACAATGCCGCTGGCAAATGAGTTTCCAGCAAATCCAACACCCTGGCCCGACCTAAAACACCATAAATACTGCCGGTGCTCAGCTTGCTGTATTTTTGCCGATGGGCATCACCGCCAAAAAATAAATTCCAATCCCTTGGTTGAGCGCGAAAGGTGTTTAGCTGCAGATCCTGACCTGATTTATAAACGGCGGGAAACATCGAAAACGCCATGGGAAAAGCCGAATCACCCGCCTGGAAACCGGGGGTGTAATCCACACGAATGGTTTGCGTACAGTTTTTATGAAAGCGCGGGTTGGGCCAGTCAGTCACGCGAATAAACGGGCGATCAATTGTCTCCAGGCGCTCCACTATGGCAAAGGTTTCCTGCAGGCAAAAGCCTTTTAGGCGCGATTCAATATTGTGCAAGGCGAGATAATTTTCGCGCAGCAGTGGGAAAAAACCAGCGCGCACAAAATAAATAAACAACTGGTAAAAGCGCCGCCCCTGGGGGCCATCGATGCGGTTGTCCGCAAAATCAAACAGCACCAGTGGCTTATCCTGCGGAATCACCCGCGACTGCTGACTCAGCCACTGCTGATAGTGGCGGTAGCGTCCAAGATCCAACACACAGCGGTAGCGCCGCCAATGGCTATCCAGATGATGACCCAAACGGCTGAATTGATGCGACCAGGAATTGGCCGGCAAAGCGGATGCGGACATATGGCGACCCTAGCCTTAACAGAACGAGCCCAGCCCCAAACCGGTGGGGTTAATCGTATTGGC
>CBINKF010000713.1:0-1986 GCA_966251115.1 uncultured Cellvibrio sp. | reverse complement strand
AAATTGGCTGTGAATAAGTCCTTTCTGGATTATGATTTTCTACAGGTTCGTTATGCTCTACAACAAGGAATCGAGCTATGCATAGAGTAGTTTTATTATTTTTGCTAATTTGTAGAATTAGTTACGCAGACGACCAATCAAGTACTCTTCTTGAGAGGGCTGACAAATTGTATAACGAAAGGAAAAAGGAGGAGGCAAAGCCCCTCTATATTGAAGCGGCTGAAAAAGGCAATCCAGCCGCAAATTTTGCTTTAGCCTACAAATATTCAATTGATAGCAAAAATAATTACAAAATAGCAGCTCTATCCGGTCATGACAAAGGCTTAAAGGAGTACTTGGATGAGGTATTTTTTCGCGCAGAAAAAATTGAAAAGGCAGATCCAGATGAAGCCCTGAAAGTGTATATGCAAGCGAAGAAAGCCAATCCCAGAGTAAAAATATTTGACGAGCGTAAGGCAGTTGAAACCTTAAATAAATGTGTTGAGGTGGGAGCTCTTAATTTACAAGAATTTATCGGTAAGTACGGAGCAAATGCTCAAGACTCAGGATGGAAGTGGGCAAATGTCGTATCTAAAGAATCAACTGATTCCAAGCTTACTTTGCAACTAATTTGTAGAGGCGGCGTTGTCCCTTCTGAGCTTCAGTGGGCGGTTCGTGATTACTACAAAATCTGGTCATCCGGCAACCACTCAATTTTTGATGGTTGTAGCTATGCACAATCTAATTACACAATGGCTGTGTGTTCTCGTGGTGGTTACTAATTGTCAAACGCTACGCGTTTGACAACCCCTGTTGTAGGCGTTATGTGACCGAGTTACCCCCCAATTGTAGATGTAGAGGCGTAACATTAAATTCATAAAAACTCGCTCAAGCATCGCACGCTTCGCGGCTGGGATGCTCGTTGCACGCGAATGGAATTAATTGAACTATGAGTTGGATAGATAGAGTTACCTTTGGTAGTAAAGGTGAGCTGTTTCCCGCCTGTTTTTTTCATTGTGCTTCCTGCCTCGCTTACATTTTTTTGAGGTTCCCTAGTTAATTAACCTAATCATGGCGCTGCCCGCGGTATCGTTAATCGCCTGTGTTTTAAAATCTTCTAATACTGCTTGCGCGATAGTAATCTCCAGTGTTACCTGCGCCTTGTAATCCACTGCTATTATTTGCCCTTCAAAACGCGCGACCAGATGACGAATTTTAGCCTCGCGCGCAAAATCCACGGTGATGTTGAGTTGTACTTTAGGGGTGACTTGGCGCAGCTCGGCTAAATTCATTGCGCTGGATACTGCACTTGAATAGGCGCGCACCAAACCGCCTGCGCCTAGCTTTACCCCGCCAAAATAGCGCACGACTACCGCCAACGCATCGCCCACTTCGCGCTCGGTTAATACATGCAGCATGGGTTTGCCTGCGGTGCCCGAGGGCTCGCCGTCGTCGCTAAAGGCCTGGGTGAGGGGCTGGCGGGTATTGCCGATAATATAGGCCCAGCACACATGGTTGGCTGAAGGGTGCAGTTGGCGATAGCCATCGATATGGGCCATGGCCTCTTCGCGGGATTTTATCGGGTGCAAAAAGGTGAGGAAGTTGCTGTTCTTTTCTTCGCTGGTGGATTCCACCGCTGCGGCGAGCACTGTGTAACCGGGCATAGGCATTCATAATTCATCAAAACGGCGGCCATTATAGGCGGGATCGACTAGTCTGGCGCGCCATTTTGGTTTAAGTGAACTAAGTCAATGCTATTGATTTTCTCCCGGCAACATTACCATCCAGCCAATACCGAATTGATCAGTGACCTGGCCGTAGAGGGGGGACCAAAACGTGGGAGTGAGGGGCATATCGATTTTTCCATCCTGAGCCAGGGCATTAAAAATGCGTGTGGCTTGATCGGCAGAATCCAGCGTAAGCGATAAGCGAAAACCGGCGGGCTGGGTGCCATCGTCGCAACCATCAGAGGCGTATACCTGGGTGTTGCCCAGGCTGAATTGTGAG